>REEF01000487.1 GCA_007695205.1 Planctomycetaceae bacterium | reverse complement strand
ATTGCACCAATCGTGGTGGCTCTATTGGCAAAAAAACAAAAAAACGGGTGGCTCAACAAGACCTTTCTTCCGGTCAAGCCTTCCTGACTGGATGGTTCTGGGCCTCGAGGACTTAGTGAGCGGCAGCCACGTCGGGCGGGCCATCCAGGACCATGGCATCCGGGATTTCGAAGCCGACTTCGCCGCTCAGCCCCCAAGCTTCGTAGGGCAACATCAAGCGGAAGTACTCGACTTCCGCGTCTGGCGACAGGGAAAATTCCAGGTTCCTGGTGACCGTCTGCCCCGGCGCCACCTGCTGCGGCTCGGCCGAATCGGCCAAGGCATCACGACTTGCATGAGCGGCAACGGGAGATTCGTCTGGGCTGACGGCCAACAGGGCTAAACGGCGGTTTTGAACTCCGGGACCCGCTGCCCATCCGGTGTAATGCAACGGCCGATCCTCCGACCTGTTGGTGATTTCCACCTGAACCACCAGAGTCCGATCCGGGCTTGGGTCGGCGGCCCACCAAGCGGCCGGCACATGCAGCCGCATGTAATCGCCGACGACCCGCTTCTGCGTTCCTGCGGTCACCCAGTGTCGAATCGGTAGGAACAGGGGCCTGGATTCGTCTTTCGTGACTTGTGGGCCGGTTGAATCTTCCAGGATCGTTGTAACCGGATCCGTCTCGGGATCCGCTGTCGCAGCCGGTGCCGGATCGCTTTCGGCCCGCTCAGCAGCCGTCCGACTCGGTGGGCCAGATCGGCCCATCAGTAACAAGGCCACGACCATCAGTACCAGCAATGCGGCGCTTAACCCGACAACGATCCGCAGATTCTGCTGCTTGGCCGAAGGCCGTCGATCCCGTCGAAACCCGTGGTCTTCGGTCGCAGGAGCATCCGCCGCGATATTGACGAAAGGTACCGCGACGGGCGCCGCGTGCCCTTGATCGATCGGATCGGGCGCGACCGGTTGCAACGGAATCGCGGTGGGAACAGCGGTTGCCGGAGACGCGGGCTTGGCGACCGGCGGCACTCCGCTGCCAGCAATTGGTGGCGGTCCCGTTTTGGCTCGAGGCTTGGCAGTCGCCGAGAACAGGCCGCGAATCTTGGCTGCTTTCGTCCATTGATCCGATTCCGCGGGCCGGACATGATCCGTGGGCCGCAATCGGCCCTGTTTCGCCAAGTCCCGCAGTTCCTCAGTACTCAGCGGTCCATACTGCTGACCATCGATAGCACAGTACCAGCTTGCCATGAGCGGGCTCCTCGGGACGATCGTCCGATCTTGCCGAAAGTTGGTTATGCGGCATCTTGAGCCAACTGGCGGACGATGTTCAACGCCTCGGTGACGTGCCGCTGGCTCTGGAACTGGGCGCCGAAAATGTGCCGCACGATCCCTTCGCGATCGATCACATAGGTGACTCGGCCCGGCAGCAGTCCCAACGTCTTGGGCACGCCAAAAGCTTTTCGCAGAGCGCCGTCGGAATCGGGCAGCAGCAAGAAGGGCAAACGGTGATTCCGGGCAAAAACCTGGTGGCTTTCCGAGGAATCGCTGCTGACCCCGATCACGACCGCGCCGGCCTGGAGAAAGTCTTCGTAGGCGTCTCGAAAAGCACAGGCCTGTTGGGTGCATCCGGGCGTTCCGTCTTTCGGATAGAAGTACAAAACGACCACGTTCTTCCCGAGAAAATCGTCTCGACAGACCTGTTGGCCATCGTGAGTGACCCCGCTGAACCGAGGCGCTTGATCGCCTACCTGCACCATGTCGAAGTCCTCCTGTTGTTCGTAGCCACCGGCGAAGCGATCACACCGCCGAGCCGTTGGACTAGTTTCAAGCATCGTCGTCGCGAACGTTGAATTCCAGCTTCCATCGTTTGTCGCTCTTGGTGCTGACGCACCACAATTCGAACATGCCGAGTTCCGTGACCCGTGACTGGAATTTCACCGGCACATAGGGTTCGTCAATCGCTTCATCGGGTTCGAGTGTCGTTTCCAGCGAATCGGTCTCGGCCAAGTCGTCCGCCGTCCAGGAAGTCAGCACGTCGCCGGTCTGGTCCTGTTTACGGACCGACGAGCTGAAGAATCTGAAGTGAGCCGGTTCGCCGACAACCAGTCCGATTTCGCTGGACGGCACATCGGCCTGGTCACCTTCTTCCATTCCCAGCGGCGCGACGCACAGGGCGCGTAACGGCCGCGGCGCGCCAGGAATGGCCAGCCCGGCGGTTTCGATGCCCACGTAGTAGGCGCGAGCCGTTCCGCCTCGGATACGCACGCCCCCTTGGTGTTTTGCCCAGCCGTAGTAGGCTGCTCCCCGAGCCACCGCCTGGTCCAGGTCGCGTTCGCCCTCCAGTCGCTGGGGGGCCTGACCTTCGGCCCAATCGGTCAGCACTTCGATCAAGCGGTCGGCCAGCGCCTGGGCCTTGAATACGCCGCCATTGAGCAGCAGATGGGTGGGACGGACCGCTCCGTCGCGACCGACCGAGCCGTGATCTTGCAAGAAAGCGGCCAGATGACGGGTCACGGCCGTATCCTGCTCGAAGGGCAAGCCGATATCCTGAAAGCCGGACCCGCGCTGCCGTGACGGCCGATCGTCGATCGAACATTTGGGAAAGAAACCATCGACCAGCAGGTCCGAAACCATCTTTCGCTTGATCTCGACCGAAACCGTCCCGCCGATCAACTTGCTGCCTCGTCCCAACACCGACAACGTGTACGCGCCGGGCCCCTGGTCTGCCAGCATGGTCTCTTTGGCCGCCCGGCATGAATGCCAAAGCGATACGGACTGCCAAGGATCCAGCGAGACGTTCTTGTTGCTGAACATCTGCGATGCCTGGTAGGCCAATGCCAGGTCCATGTTATCGCCGCCAACCAGCAGATGATTGCCCACCGCGATCCGCTGCAGGATCAGTTCCCCGTCCTCCTGGCCGACCTGGACCAGCGTGAAATCGCTCGTGCCGCCCCCGACATCACAAACCAACAGGACGTCGCCTAATTTCATGGATCGTCGCCAGCGGTTGCCGATCTGATCGACCCAGGCATACACGGCGGACTGAGGTTCCTCCAACAACAGCAGGTGCTCGGGCAATCCGGCGGCCAAGGCGGCTTCGCGAGTCAGTTCGCGAGCTGCCGCGTCGAACGATGCCGGTACGGTCAAGACCACATGTTGCTCGGCCAGCGGCGATTCGGGAAAGGCGTGCTCCCAGGCCGAAGCCAGGTGTTCCAGATAGCGTTGGGATGCCGTGATCGGCGAGATTTTCGATACCTCGGGCGGTGCGTTCCATGGCAGGATCTCGCCACGTCGGTCAACGCGGCCATGGCACAACCAGCTCTTCGCCGCCCCGACCGTGCGGTCCGGGACCTCGGCCGACTGGCGCCGTGCCAACTCGCCGACGGCGAAGTCGCGGTCGGATGCCCACGGCAGATCAAACGTGCCCTGGCCGGTCTCGTGCTGGCTGGCCAAGTAGATGAATGCCGGCAGTTGATTCCGTTGTTCGATCGTGCCGGCAGCGACCAGTTGCCCAAGGGGCAGCACCTGGATCACTGGCTGGTCAGCATCCAAGGGGGCATAGGCCAAGACGCTGTTGGTGGTTCCCAGGTCGATCCCTACGGCAAATCGTGCGCTCATCGTGTCTTTCCTGCTAGGTGAGTGCGTGGCCAGTTGACGCCAGCGGTGGGGATCATGGCAATTGGACCTCCGCCGGAGCAACCACATCGGCCGCTTCGTCGCTGCCGGACCATCGAGGCATTTCGCATCGAGTCGCCTGCCAACCGTGGTGGACCAGACTGCCCGAAAACGGTGGCTGGCCCGCCAAGTTGCCGGTCAACCGAAAACGACCGGTGTCAAAACCGGCCGGGATGTCCACCGACTGGCCCTCCTGGTGATCGACCACTGGCTGTAACTCGAACAATCGGTCGATCACCGATCGGCAATCACGAAGCACATCGCGAGCCGCCGCGCCAACCTGTTCGTCAGTGTACTGCTCCAAATTCTCCTGTACCAGATCCACAAAGCGAGCCTCCCGTTGCAGCGTGGCCAGCAGCGAAACAGCATCGCTGCGGACGGGCCGCTGGGGCGTCGCCGCCCGCTGCGGTTTGGCGGGCGCTGGAATCCTGGCAGACGCGGATGAATCGTCCTCCGGTTGCAGTGCAGCAGCAATGCGTTCGGCCATGTTTGCGTGGAACAAGGCCGCAAAAAAGGCGCGGATGGCCACGGTGAATCTCATGCAAATGACCCCTGTTGTTGCATTCTTTCGTTTGGTCAAGGCTGGCGTAACGCCAGTTTCATCGACCTGACCATCGTTCGTATCGAAGCCGATCTTGTCAACGGGGCACGGCTGGGCGGGGGCTACCAGTCCCCTGAACTCCACTTTTTTCGTCTAGCGAGCTTCTGACGACGTCCAAATGGTGCTTGCTACCGTTCGATGTTTGGCTGATAATTAAAGGAGAAAGTTTTGTGTTGTCCTCCACAGGTCCACAGAACTCGATCCAAAGTCACCTCGAATTGGGAGGGCGAGTCTTTGACACCCGATACTCCGGATCCCCGCTCGGCCCCAAAACATGGCGAAACTCCGATCCCCAACGCTCCGGCCGTTCCTGGCCAGAAGTCCCCGCCGACGAATCAGGAAGTTCCCATCTCGCCGCCCGGCGCCCCCCAGGTGCCTGGTTCGTCTGCCGGTCGGGGCCAAGAAAAGCCAGTCCGGCCCGCGCCCAAGGTTCCCATGGCTGGCCAAGAGCGACCGATCCAACCGGCTCCGAGGGCTGCGTCCCAACCCACGGCTCAACAGGTTCCCGGCCCTGCAGCGCCTGCAGTGCCTGCAAAGCCAGCGGGTCGCCCCAGTTCCAGCACGCACCCGATCCAACCAGCTCCACCGGCACCCAATGCCAACCAGCGTTCGGAAGCTTCGTTGACAGCGCCGCGAGTCCCCATGCAGTCGGCATCCCAACCGGTCCCGCCTGCGGCGTCTCGATCGGCAGATTCGACCGGTAGTCAATCGCCTGCCGATGCGTCGCAACCGATTCCATCGCCTGCCGGTCTACCGACCGCCACCCCGGTTTGGGCTCAGCCCCAGCCGGTCGCGACTCCGCCGCCGATGGCTCCGCCCAGCCTTCTGAGCCGTTCGCCGCCGGATCGATCAGCATCCGGCAGTGCCTGGCCCATGCAGCCGCAACCCACCCCTGCACCCCAGCGGCCGGGCGGTGCCGATCGGCCGATCCTAGCCACCAAGTCCCGCGTTCACCGTCGAACACGGCGCAAGGAATCGTCCTATCTGGCAATGATGTTTCTGATGGGAGCCACGTTTTTCTTGCTCAGCGTCGTGATGATCATCGCCGTGGTACTGTTCCTTTGAGGAACCATGTTGACCGAAATCGATGGGGAAAACTTGGCCGGCGAAGATTCGAGGTCTGGTGCTGCGGCAACCAGCGTGCTCGGATACCAGGCGGAACGCTCCAGACGTTGGACCGTGTATCAGTTGGCCGCCGCCATGATCCTGGCGAGTCTCTTCAGCGCAACCCCTGCCGTGTTGGATATCGTCGATCACCTGCGGTCCGTTGATTCACCGGGCGTTGCACGATGGGCCTGCTTGCTGCTGCTGGCTGCGATGGTCCAGTTCGTCTACACGATTTACATGGTGCAGTTGCCGGACTGGAGCACCGTGTGGGTGGTTTCGTTGGCGACGCTCTTCTTGGCATTCGTCTACGCCATGCTGGTCGCGGTGTTGATCATGGGCCAGCCACAGAGCCACATCGTCCAGCTTTTGGGACTCGAAGACCAATTGCACGGCAACCGCGCTGCCGGGTGGTGCGCGATCATGCTCAGCCTGACCTGCCTACTGGCTTATGCGGCGGGCCGAATCAGTGTGCGATGGTACCAAGCCTGCCAGATGCTGGCTTCGGCCGGTTCGCTCACTCGGCGGACGTCGGTTCAGCAGTCGGTTCCGCAGCGTCCTCCGCCGTTTCATTAGCCATTTCGTCAGCCATTTCGTCAGCCGTCGCGTCGGGTATCACCGCAGGCGCCTTGAACGCCTTGCTCAGACCGGCCGCGACCCAGATCTGTTCGAGGAGCCTAGCACAGGTGTTCACACTGGCATCGCGAGGCAGTTTAGCCAGATGGCTCGGATGCGGCCGTAGCGTTACGGGACCCGCATACTTCTGCGCAACGAATGACCGCAACATCTGCCCATGACGCGAGATCGAGTCCTCGGTCGGCAGCAGACGCTGCTTGTCGGTGATCGAGCGAAGATCGGCGTCCAGCGGCACGTCGGCGATGGTGACCGAGACGATCTGTGGCCCCGTCAGCTCGGCCAACTGGTCACTGCCACCGCCACCCACCTGCCAGTTCCAGGTATCCAGCGCCAATCCAATCTGTTCAGCGCCAATCGTGCGGATCAGCGTCAACAGCTCTTCGGCCTGGTGGATGAACTGATAGCTTGCATCCGCTCGATGCTCAGCAGCCGCTCGCAAAGCCAGTCCGGCCCGAATCCCGTGGGGCGATAGCGCTTCGGCCACCGCTTGCAATCGCTCCCGATGCTGTTCGAAGTTCTCGTGGTACGGCAAATCTTCACTAGCTGGCTGGATTTCAAGCGTACAGTACGTGAATCCGATCTCCTTCGCCGCCGCAGCCAGCGCCGGAAGACGCTCGATCTGCTTGGCAAACGCCTCGGCACCGGCCGACAAATCGACCGGCTGCACCCAACCACCTACTTTTACCCGACCGCTGTGGATGTATCTGGCCGCTTCTTCCACGCCGGACACCAGGGCCCGCTTGACGATCTCACCAGCCTCTAAGTCGAGCCCCCGAAATCCGTAGGTCAATGCCAATTCAATTAGTTCGCTTTGCCTGCCAATTACCCCTAACGAAGACGGGTGTAAGTTTTTGTACATGCATTCCTCCCCTTTTATAAACAATGTTGGTTTTAGCGTGGTTGGACGCCATCTTTTCGTAGGAAAAGACGACTTGGCGTGGTGTCGCTGGGAAGACCGTTCGGCAGGCCAGACGTTCGCCCTCTTTCGCGTTGACGCCTCGTATCTTAGGAAAAATGGCCCGCGTCTTCAAAGGGGTGTCGAAAAAGAGTCACGTCTTTCTGGGACGTGGCCCCTTTCGCATCCTTGCGGTTCTCCGTGCGTTTGCCCTAGAATGGATGGTTTCCCATTTCTCGCACCCTCCTTTCCTCCTGGCACATCATCACATGGCTCGACGCTTTATTAGCCAACTGGGCGAACGCGAATCAGTTGACGAGGTCTTTCTGGTCGCCGACAAACAACTGCGGACCAACCGGCAGGGCAATTTTTACCTCCAGATGCGTCTGTCGGATCGCAGCGGATCGCTAACGGCGATGATGTGGAATGCGAACGACAAAGTGTACAGCTCGTTCGAAAACGGGGACTACGCCCGAGTTCAAGGGACCTCCCAGTTCTACAACGGCGCATTGCAGATGATCGTCACCCGCATCGATCGCGTGATACCTCGCGACGTGGACGAAGCCGATTTCGTGACGCTGAATGTGTCCACCATCGACCGTCTGGCGGCCGAAGTCGCCGAGATGTTGCGGACGGTCCGCAACGAATCGCTCCGCAATCTGGTCGAGTGTTTTCTGGTGGATGAAGCCTTCATGGCGGCATTGACATCGGCACCGGCGGGGATCAAGAATCACCATGCGTACCGTGGCGGATTGCTGGAACACATCCACAGTTTGCTGCGGTTGGTTGCGATTGTGGCGCCTCACTACCCCGATCTGGACGCCGATCTGCTGCTGCTGGGCGCCTTCCTGCATGACGCCGGGAAGATTCGCGAATTGACGTACGAGCGAGAACTGGCGTACAGCGACGAGGGCCAATTGGTCGGTCATCTGGTGATCGGTGTGGGCATGCTGGACGAAAAGGTGCGGGAAGTCGAGCGACTGACCGGCGAGCCTTTTCCTCGGGAACTGCATCTACGTTTGCAGCACATGATCGTCAGCCATCATGGTCAGTACGAATTCGGCAGTCCCAAGCTGCCCATGACGCTGGAAGCCATCGCCTTGCACTATCTGGACAATCTGGACGCGAAGATGCACAGTCTGGGGACTTTGATCCGCGAAGATGCCAACACCGACAGCAACTGGACTCCGTTTCAGGCACCCTTGGGTCGAAAACTCTACAAGGGTGGCGAAGCCGCGCGAGAGAACTAAATGAGCGACGAATCGATCGAACAACGCATCCTGGACCATGTCGGCGCCCCGAATTATCGGCCCGTCAAGCCGCGTGTGCTCGCCAAACAGTTGGATTTACCGCCCGAAACCCATCGTGATTTTCGAAAACTGGTCAAGCAATTGGTCAAGGCCGGCAAGTTGGCCTGGGGATCCGGGCACCAGGTCGCTTTGCCGGGGGCCGTGCCGGTCCGCTCCGAACGGCCGTTGGTGACCGGGGAATTCCATCGCACCTCCAAAGGCTACGGGTTTGTACGTCCCTTGGGCACTCCTGTCTCGGAAGGCCGTCAGCAGGATATCTTCATCCCGCTGCGAAAAACGGGCGATGCCGCCACGGGCGATGTGGTCAAGGTCCGCCTGAAACGGTCGCGGCCCGGCGATCCGCGTTTGAGCGGAGCGGTGGTCGAGGTGCTACAGCGAGAAACAAATCAGTTTGTGGGGGTTTTTCTCCAGCGTGGCGGTCAGGCGTGCGTCCAGATCGATGGCAGCATTTTCACCGAGCCGATTCCCGTGGCCGATCCGGGGGCGAAGAACGCCGCGGAAGGCGATAAGGTCGTCATCGAAATGCTCCGCTTTCCCACCCATTTCCATCCGGGGGAAGGCGTGATTGTCGAGGTGCTGGGGGCTCGAGGCGCGCCGGGCGTCGATACGCGGTCGATCATCCGCGAATACAACCTGCCCGAAGGTTTTCCGCTGGAGGTGATGGATCATGCGCGGGTCCAAGCGGCGGAATTCGACGAATCCATCGAATCGCGGCTGGATCTGACCGCCGAAACCATCATCACCATCGACCCGGAAGATGCGCGGGATTTCGATGACGCCATTTCGCTGGAGCAACTGGAAAACGGCCATTGGCGGCTGGGAGTCCATATCGCCGACGTGGCGCATTTTGTGCCCGAAGGCTCGTTGCTGGACATCGAGGCACGCGAGCGGGGTACCAGCGTCTACTTGCCCGACCGCGTGATCCCCATGTTGCCCGAGCTGATCTCCAATGGCTTGGCCAGCCTACAGCCGGACAAGCTGCGTTACGCCAAGACCGTGTTCATCGAATGGACCGCCGACGGGGCGCGGGTGGCCACCGAGTTCCATAACTCGGCCATCGTCAGCAAACGTCGGTTCAGCTACGAAGAGGTCGACGATTACCTGGCGGATCCGAATCGTTGGAAATCCAAGCTGGCCAGCGGCGTCTTCGCGCTGCTGGGCCGCATGCACCAACTGGCCATGATCCTGCGGCAGCGACGGCTGGAGGGAGGGGCGATCGAACTGACCCTGCCCGAAATCAAGATCGATCTGGATAAGCAGGGCCGCGTCTGCGGAGCGCATGCCGTCCGGCAGACGGTCAGCCATCAGATCATCGAAGAATTCATGCTGGCCGCCAACGAAGCGGTTGCAGAGCACTTGAACGATCAAGGCTTGAATTTCCTGCGTCGGATCCACGAACAGCCCGATCCGCGAAAACTGCAAGCCCTGACCGAATTCGTGCGGGAACTGGGCCTGGAATGCGATAGCCTGGTCAGCCGCTTCGAGATCAAGCGAATCGTCCAGCAAGTACGCGACGATCCTCGCCGACACGCGGTGCATTTCGCCGTGCTGCGAAGCATGCAAAAGGCCGTCTACTCGCCCGTCGAAGAAGGCCACTATGCCCTGAACAGCCGCCACTACTGCCACTTCACCTCGCCCATCCGCCGATACCCGGATCTGGTCACCCATCGGATGTTCGACCGATTGGCTCGCGGCCAACGCCCGGTCGATGACTTCGATCAACTGGCCGTGATCGGGGCCCATTGCTCGGATCGCGAGCAGCGAGCCGAGGCGGCGGAGCGGGAATTGATCAAAGTCAAACTGCTGACCTTCCTGCAACAGCGGATCGGCGAGCAGATGGAAGCCGTGATCACCGGTGTCGAGGAGTTCGGGCTGTTTGCCCAGGGGATCGAACTGCCGGCCGAGGGTCTGATCCGCACCGAAACCCTGGCCGATGACTACTATCGCTACGATCGCAGTACGCATTCATTGACCGGACACCGCGAAGGCAACAGCTATCGACTGGGCGATATCGTCCAACTGGAAATCGTTCGTGTCGATATCGATCGCCGCGAACTGGACCTGCGCATGGTTCGCCGGTTGAGTCAGGCCAGCGGCGTGGCTCGGTTGATCCCGTCCGACAAGAGCAAGAAGAAGACGGCCCCAAAGAAGTCCAAGACCGCACGACCGACGAAGAAGAAATCCAATCGCCGCAAGGGGCCTCGTCGTCCCGAATGAATCCGCGAGATTTGCACTCCCTGACAAAGGAGCCGTTCTATGTTCCGACCAACCTGCCACGCCCGTTGCGGCCGATTGTTGATCGGCGCTGCCTTGATTCTGGTAGCGGTCCCTCTGGCGGTTTCTGCCAACGCAGCCGAACCACCGGCGCGTACGATCGCCTTGACCATCGATTACGGGGACGGGGTCCAGAAGCATTTTCCCCGCTTGGCCTGGAAGGAATCGATGACGGTGCTGGACGCCATGCAAGCGGCCCAAGACCATCCAAGAGGCATCGCCTTCCGTTACCGAGGACGCGGGGCCACCGCGTTCTTGGTCCAAATCGATGACCTGGAAAACCAAGGTCGAGATCGTAATTGGTTGTACCGCATCAACGGAAAACTCGCCGACCGCAGCTTCGCCGTGCAGACGGTCCAGCCCAAAGATCAGATCACTTGGGAATTCGGGCAGCCCTACTCGGGCAAATGAGGAGTAATCCCCCTTCCTCGCTCCTCATCGCTGGCCGAACGGCCCCATTCAACCGGCGGCGACGGATGGACGTTCCACCGAAAAGCGGGTGATCGCCACTCGGTTGCAACGGATGGTTCGTGGGTTGCGTACGTTGGCCATCGGGAACGCCACCGCTCGGCTTCATCGACCAGGCAAATTCAAGAGATGAAATCCAAACGTTCAAAACGAAGTCTCCGATCAGCATTGGTTTTTCGCACTCCGATTCTCTTAGTTCCAAACTCAAATCGGCCTTGGGCATTCCCAAAACCGTCTCGATCTGGCCCAGAGTTTGCTCCTCGAAGTAATACGGAAGGGAGCGATAGGGCCTGCCTGTGATTGTGTCTCGAACGGTAGCCTGTAGAATCTGGTTTGGCCCCACATTATCCGACGCCTCGTAACGCGTAAGAGGCCAACGGTGGTGACTGCCCGGTTCGATCTTGACTTCTGCGAATTGCCGGAAAGGAAACGTATGACCAAATTGCTCGTACTCTATTACTCGACTTACGGCCACGTCGAGACGCTGGCCGCCGCGGTCGCCGAGGGCGCACGTTCGGCGGAAGATATCGAAGTCACCGTCAAACGCGTGCCTGAGACGATGCCGCTGGATGTGGCCAAGAAATCTGGCGCGAAGCTCGATCAAGCCGCGCCGGTGGCCTCGCCGGGGGAATTGGCCGACTATGACGCTATCATTTTTGGCACGCCCACGCGGTTTGGAAATATGGCTGGCCAGATGCGGAATTTCTTTGATCAAACCGGCGGACTTTGGGTCAAAGGCGCTCTGATCGGCAAGGTGGGCAGCATTTTCACCAGCACCGGCACGGGCGGTGGCAACGAGAGTACCATCATGAGCTTCGTCAACACGCTGATGCATCACGGCATGGTGTACGTGGGACTGCCATACGCCTGCCCAGAACTGGCGGACATCAGCGAGGTCAAAGGTGGGTCGCCCTGGGGTGCCGCAACCATCGCTGGTGCTGACGGCTCGCGCCAGCCCAACGCCAAGGAACTCGCGCAGGCCCGATTCCAGGGCCGGCATGTGGCGGACATTGCAAAGAAACTCCATGCTTGACGTGGCAGCCAATTCCGTCCCGTCAACCACCCTACGGTGAACTGGTGACGTACAACCGCCAAGAAAGAAATCAGCACGATGAACAGGATCTACCCGGTGTCCGTCGCGATCGCTCTGCTCTGTCAGGTCGGATCCCCTTGGGGCATCGTCGCACCGGACACGAATCACGCCAACCTTCGTGGTGCGCACGCAGCGGAGCAAGGAACGGCGTCTTGCCCGACCGATGAGCAACGTTTGCCGCTGTCGGCATTTAACATCTATCGCGGAGAAACCCACGCCCACTCCGTCTACACGTGGTCGCACGGCGCACATCGGGCCGACGGCGGCGGGGCCCTGAAAACGGATTGGGACCAGCAGAGTTACCGTAATCACCAAGGCCCGCCCGGCAAGTACTTCGAGCGGGCCAAGGCACAGGGATTTGATTTTTTTGTCATCACGGACCATTCGCAGGAAAAACCTCTTCAACCGGTCGACCCGCAGCGCAACGCAGCTTGGCTGGACACGCTGGCTGCCGCCGAGCAATCTACGGACGACAAGTTCATAGCGATGGCCGGCTTCGAATACAGTCGCAATCCTCCGTTCGACGCCGACCGTACCGGAACGGGCCACATCAACGCGATCAATGTCGCGGAGTACGTCAACGCGGAACACATGAGTATTCCAGAGTTCTACAATTGGCTCACGCGCGCCGCGCCGGTCGGCGGTGAGGGGTGCGTGGTGGCGAGTTTCAACCATCCGGGCAGGACCCAGTTCCAAGACTGGGCCTACCTGGACGACGATATTATCGAATTGGTCGCCATGTTCGAGCTGCGGACCGTTTACCGAGGCCCACCGCGATGGGCTGCCTACGTGCGAGCGCTCAACCGGGGCTGGAAGGTATCGCCCATCTCGGTGACGGATAGCCACGGATACTGGCACCTGGAGAACATCCCGCCGCTGACCTACGTGCTCGCACCCGAGTTGACGAAGGCGGCGCTAACCCGCGCCATGCGACAACGCCGTACGTACACGTCTTGGGCGGGACAACGCAACACTCAAGTGGATCTGAAGTACTCGGTGAACGGATACGTCATGGGATCCACGCTGAACGAGCCCACAACGCTCGAGTTCTACGTCCAGATCACAACACATCCGGATGATCCCGGCCAGGGTGTTCGTCGCATCCAAGTGTTGCGCAACCATCCGACGGATCTCGATGGCGTCCAGGTCGCTGCCGAGGCGTTCTTTGACGGCAACGAAACGGAGATCATGTGGACAACCACCATCGACGATTCCGTCAGCAGGTATTTTCTGCTCCGGGTGTACCACAACAGCGACATGCAGGACGGCGTTTTCAACGAGCATGGCTCGACTTACGCCGCACCCGTCTGGACGGGCAGATGATCAGGGGAAGCAGAGCCACTGACTGGGATCTGAGCGCTGTCGTTCAAATTGCACTTGTTTGCCGCGAGCTGAAGTGGCTGTTGCATCGATTTCCGCATGGGCAATTCACGCTGGCGTTCATACTGGGCCATACGGTCTTGAGGCAGACGGACTTCGGGCGGGACATCTGCCAAGAACACGAACTGGTCCACGTTCGACTGATCCAGTTCGGATCGGATTCAAGGCGTTGGTAGGGCTTTCACGTCACCGATCGAGACGGCCCAGCCTAGGCGGCGGGACGTGGCCACGGGTGCAACGTTGGGCCAAGATTCGGCAGGCTCAGGACATCGCCGCGAAGTAGGCGTCCAAATCTGCAAGATCCATCGCCGGTTCGTCCAACAACGCTTCCCAGTCTGGCAGATTCGAGTCATCGGCCCCCCGAGTCTTTAGTTCCAGGAGCACATCCTGTTGGCGGTACGTCGTCCGATAGGCCAGATCATCCACGGCGGCCGTCAACCAGTCGACTCGCAAATCGCTCTGCGCCCCTGCTGCCGGCGGTGGCGTCAGCACGTTCGCCGTCGCCGAAGAACCGGCAGTATTCACGATTGCCAACCAACCGTAGTTGCCCGACCGGCCGCGATCGCCGCCTGACTCGGCTTCTGCACCTTCACCCGATGGTTCCTCCTCGGTTCCACCGCGGTTGATGTAGTTGATCACCTGCAAGACGTCGTTGGGCGTCAAGTATCCGTTGCCCAGGACATCCAGGAAATAGGGCGGTCCGGGCTGTTCGGCCGTGCGCGGCGCAAGCGGGGCCTCTCCTTCGCCACGATTGATCTCGTTGATCAGCAACAGCACGTCTTGTGGAGTGACATAGCCGTCCCCATTGACATCGAACGGGTTCACAGGATTCTGCCAGCCGCTTGCACCCCATCCGCTGATCTGCACCACTCGCCCGTCCCCATCGCCGATCATCGTCAAAGTGGCCTGATGCCATCCATCTTCGGTCGGCAGATAGCTGACGATAAACGCCTTGGCCGCTCCGGACGGAACCATCCAATCATCACCGTCGCCTGAGTCGGAGGCGGGACGGATAGCAAACGGCAGACCGAGGCCGGAACCGTCGACAAGCAACGGACCTGGCCCATCGTTAAGTACATTCAGTGTCCGTGCCTGCATCACGAGTACCGGTACCCCTCCGAAATCCACCGGCTCCAATTCGGCATAGACGCGAACCGTGGCCGACACCATCGGGCTCCACGCCCCGTCGTTGTCTTGGGCTCGGGCGGTGAACTCATGCTCGCCGAGCGTCCAACCGACGGTGCTGACCGTCCACGTCCAGCCCTCCGCGCCGTCGTCAGCGGCGCCCAGCAGGTCCTCGCCGTGATAGAACTCCACCAGCAACACCTCGCCGTCCGGGTCGAACACGCCCTCGGCGGTCAGGGTCAGTTCCCCGGGC
>REEF01000610.1 GCA_007695205.1 Planctomycetaceae bacterium | reverse complement strand
ATTTAGCAGCCATGACCAATCCTCAAACTAGCTTTCCGTCGAGTGCTAATTTGGTGATCCTTCGGTCACCTGTAGCGAGCCGCCCGTCAGACGAGAAGAAGGGGCACACCGCAGGAAAACGTTTCACCGACACAACTCTACCTTATATTCAGTGTACTGAACACCGATCGTCCCTGTCAACAAATCCCATGCACGATAGTATGATCTATCTTGTCTGGTTTGCCCACCTGGATTCGGAGAAACCCGTAAAAACCATTCCATCGACGCATCCGGTCGCCGGACGACACATCGGATCGCTCGTTTTTTTCCCCATCTGCTCGTTGGTTCATCGGTTTCCAGCCCCCTTGGTTGCGACGTGCTCGACTGGGCATCCCAAAAAGACTATCGTGATAAGCAGGCGTGCTTGCCGGAAAAGACGGCTGACCGTCTTCCGACTGCAGCAGTGCCATGCGATGCTCTCAAATCCCCAAAACAGGCTAATTGAAGCCCCTGTCAACATCTGGGAAAGCAATGACCTACGAAGATGTCTTGATCCTGTTGCCTTGCCACAGCCTCGAAGATTTTCCGACTCATCACAGTGGCGACGATGCCGCGGGCCTGTTAGCTGGTTGGTCCGCGCTTTGGCATCCGGCCTTGGTTGCTTCTACGCAGCGGATGCCGAGTTGGTTCCGTGCGGATTCCCCGCCGGAAGATTTGACCAACAAGCTGGTGGTGGTTCCCGGCGTCAGCCGGTCGGAAATCCCGACGGGGTTGGATCAGCGTGCTGAGGAAAGTGGTGCGGTGCTGATCTGCGACGAAACAGATCGCGACAGAATTCTGCATCAGGCCCTCGCGCCGTTGGCAGATTCCGAATCGGCGATCGCACCGGATCTGGCGGGCGATTTCCTGGCGTTGGGATACTGTTTTCTTCAGGTCCAGTTGTTGACTCGCCAGATGCGTTATTCGAGCAATCTGGATGAATTCCATTTTCAAAAGCAACTGGTGGAAGGTGCCACGGCCGCCATCGAAGGCGACGCAGAGACGGCTCGGCAGAAGCTGAGTCGGTGTTTCGATGTACTGGCCGAGGAACGCGATCATTATTATCCGGTCGAGGCATGCATTTTGGACGTGACGATGGTCGCTTCGACCACCATCGGCGAAGCGTTGCGCGAGCAGCTTGCCTCGGATCTGGTCAGCAATCTGATGATTTCGGGCGAATTATTGGATCGCATCGTGGATTCCCAGCCGGAGACCTTGGCAGCCCTGCAGAAGGCGGCGGAGGAGAATCGGCTGGGTTTGATCGGCGGCGAGTATGCCGAGTTGCGGCTGCCGTTGCTATCCTGCGAGACGATCCGCAGTCAGTTGCTGTGCGGGCTGGCTCGATTCGAGCAGGTTTTGGGGTGCCGGCCTCGAGTTTTCGGACGCCGCCGATTCGGCTTGACGCCGATGGTGCCTCAGATCCTGCAGAATTGTGGTTTCGAGGCGGCCGTGCATGCGACGTTGGAAGAAGGCGTGTTTCCCGAGGGCACGCAGACCAAAGTCCGCTGGGAAGGCTGCGACGGGACCGCCTTGGATTCGATCGCGCGGCCCCCCCTGGATGCGAACAAGCCGGGAACCTACCTGAATTACTCGATCAAGATGGGCGAGTCGATGGATATGGACCATGTGGCGACGATCTGCCTGGCACACTGGCCCGGCCAGATCAGCCCATGGTATGAAGATTTGAGGCGGATCGCTCGGTATAGTGCCGCGCTGGGTAAATTTGCGACGATCGACAGTTTCTTCCGCGAAACGGATCTGCCCGTGCACCAGGATCGTTTTCGGATCGATCAATACCGGGCGCCCTACCTGAAACAAGCGGTACAGGGCAAACGTCCCGATCCGGTCTCGTCCGTGGTCCGTTATTGGCGGCGACGAACGGCGGCAGAGGCAGCTCAGTCGCTCGATACGCTGGCGACCCTGGTCGGTGGGGCCGAACCATCGGCAGAAGACTCGGATCGTCTGCCGCCGGACGAACTGCTGGTGAAGGTGGATGCCTTGGCCGACGAAATCGGCGATCAAGCCGACTCGGGCGTGGATCGATCGAGTGAGGAATCTTCGGTGGCCGACCTGGACCAGCAGATCGTCCAGGCCGGCCAGCAGGCGACGGCCCGGTTCGCGGACTGCTTGCCTCGCGCGAGCCAGCCGAACGAACCGGGCTATTTGATCTTCAATCCGTTCAGCTTCGTACGACGCGTCGGTGTGGACCTGGCGCAATTGGGCGATTTACCGACCATCGAACGCCCGGTCTACGCGGCGGACGAGCACCGGGGGGCTCGCCATGCCGTGGTCGACGTGCCGCCGATGGGGTTCGTCTGGGTGACCGCCGGGCCCAATCCACCGCGCGTCAAAGGAGCCTCGAAAAGCGGTCAGACGATGGCCGAGCAGTGCTTGTTGCGCAACGAGTTTTTCGAGGTCTTGATCGACCCGGCGACTGGCGGATTGAGGGCGATCCGCGAATACAACTCGCGAAATAATCGCATGTCGCAGCAACTGGCCTTGCGGCTGGGCGCGTCGCCTCGCCGAAAAAGCGGCCAAGCCTGGCAGGAAACGGACCTGGCGCCGCTGTATACCGTGATGAAAGCCGATTCGATCGAGACGACCATCGCCTCGGCGGTCCTCGGTGAAATCGTGGCTCGAGGCCGTCTGCTGGACGCAGCAGGCAAGGTGCGAGCCGGCTTTCAGCAGACGTATCGTTTGTGGCGAGGTAGCCGAGTGCTGGTGATGGAGATCCAACTGGAACCTGGTGAGGATCCGGGGGTCGACCCATGGGATTCCTACTACGGGGCGCGATTCGCCTGGGGGACCGAGGCCGCGGATGTCCGGCGTGCAGTGAATATGACTCGCTTCGCCACCTCGCTGAAACGTTTCGAGGCACCTCATTTTGTGGAGATTGAAGACGGCGGGAAACGCACGACGATCCTGACCGGCGGCGTTCCCTTCCACCGCAAACCGACCGCCCGGATGCTGGACAGCCTGCTGGTGGTGCGAGGCGAAAGAGAACGTCGCTTCCGCATGGGAATCGGACTGGACCTGAAGAACCCACTGCACGAGGCGCTGGCGTTGGAGGCCCCGGTACACACCCTGTTCCAATCGGCGCCGCCGCCGACGCCCAGCCGCAGCGGTTGGTTGTTCCACGTGGACGCGCGGAACGTCACCGCGACGCATTGGGAACCGTTGATCGAAGGCACCGAGCCGATCGGTTTTCGAGTGCGTTTGCTGGAGACGGCGGGCCGAGCCGTGAAGGTGATGCTAAGCAGCTTTCGCTCGGTCACCGCGGCCCGGCAACGCGGCCTGGACGGATCGCCCCGCAACGATTGTCATCTGGACGAAGGCCGGATCACCCTGCAGATGGCCGCCCATCAATGGACCGAAATCGAAGCCACCTGGTAATGCCCGCGTGCCCTTCCCACTGACCACTGACCACTGACCATCCCCAATGCCATCCGACTCGCCCCTCTGTCTGTGCTTCCACATTTCACAGCGAAAGGTCTGGAATTATCTGCGAATCCACCAGCCCCAGCGTGCGTCGCAGTTGAGCGAGTGTTTTGGGGCAGGCACCGGATGTGGATGGTGCAGACCGTATCTGGAGCTGATGTTTCAGCGTTGGAAAGCGGGCGCGTTGCAACCGGACGATCTGCCTGTACCCAGCGAATATGCATGGCAGCGCACGCAATACGTCCAGGAAGAAGGGTTGGTGTTGCCGCCGGGAGCGACGCCGACCGACGATGCTCCTCCTGACCGCTCGACTCATTGACCCTTGGAACCCTCGTATGACGCTCGATCCGCTCGATTGGCTGGAGGATGCTTTGCAAGATCTGTCCGATCGCTGTCTGCTCCGCCAGCAGACGGTTCGCTTGGGCGCGCAGCAGCCGGCGCACATTGAATGGGAGGGGCAGACCCTGGTGAATTTCGGCAGCAACGATTACCTGGGGTTGGCGGCTGACAGCCGCTTGGGCCAGGCTGTTCGCGAAACGCTTGCCGGGTCGGGCTGGGGAAGCGGCGCCAGTCCCTTGGTCACCGGTCGAGGGCAGATGCATGCTCGGCTGGAAGAGCAGTTGGCTGCGTTCGAGGACGCGGAAGCGGCGGTGCTTTTTCCCAGCGGTTTTGCGGCCAACGTGGCGACGATCCCTGCGGTGGTCGGTCGCGGGGATGGGGTTTTCAGCGATGCGAACAATCATGCCAGCATCATCGACGGCTGCCGATTGTCGGGCGCTTCGATCGTCGTCTACCCGCATCGGGATCTGACCGCGCTCCGCGACCGGTTGCGTGATGGGACGGGCTTCCGACGCCGCTTGATCGTGACCGACACGCTGTTCAGCATGGACGGCGATCTTGCCCCGCTGGCAGACCTGGCCGATCTGGCTCGGCAACATGACGCCATGTTGATGGTCGACGAGGCGCACGCCACAGGCGTTTTCGGCCATGGGGGCCGAGGCGTCTGCGAAGCGATGGGGATCGAAGCGGGGGTGCACATTCGCGTGGGGACACTCAGCAAAGCGCTGGGGTCGATCGGGGGCTTTGTCGTCGGCCAACGACGGCTGATCGATTGGCTCAGGAACCGGGCGAGAGCTTACGTTTATTCCACCGCCGCGCCCGAAGCGGCCGCTGCAGCAGCATGCCAGGCTTTGCAGATCGTTCAGCAGCAACCCCAGCGACGGCTTCGCTTGTTGGAACAGGCCGATCATCTGCGATGCCGATTGCAGCAACAGGGCTGGAGCACCGGTCGCTCTGCCAGCCAGATCATCCCCGTGATCCTGGGCGACGCGAGCCGAACGATGGAGTTGGCCGCCCGCTTGCGTGACTTCGGGCTGCTGGTGCCGGGCATCCGGCCTCCGACCGTACCATCGGGCCAATCCCGACTGCGGATCAGCCTGTGCCACGGTCACACGGCCGAACACTTGGATCGGCTGGTCGACGCGTTGACGCCCTCGTGATGGGGGACGTTCGAGGTCGACGTCCTTCACCGCCTGGGGATACGCCTCGAACGCATCCCCCGCCCGGACCGTACCGGCTGGGCTGCCTGCCCGCCGGTAAATCCAAGTTCCCGCGTCTGCTGCTGCCGCCCCCGATCACCGCGAGGTTCATCCGCTGGTTGGATCCCGCCACACGGGCGTACGAACGAGCGTTATGCAGCGTTGGGGTTCAACCTTCGCGGATCTCGCGGTTTTCGGCATCGTAGATCTGCCGTCGTCCGGTATCCATGGCTTGCACCGCCATCAGCGCGGGCACACAGTGATGGTATCCGGCCTCGATCGGCGCCCGGCACTCGCCGCGGGTACGCAGGCACTGTAACCAGTCCAGGAAGTGGTCGGGCGTTTCGACCGCAGCGACCCGCGTGTCTTCTTTGGGCAGTTCGCTGGCGTGGATGGCGCCGGCGCTGGAGTAGGTGGGCGCCGACCAGCGGGTCAAGTCCATCGTGCCCTGTTCGCCGTAGATCTTCAGCACGTTGCCGTTGCCATTGCCAAAGTTGGTCGAGTAGCTGACCATCAGATCTTCCGGATAGATCCAGATCGCCTGCGAGTGATCCGGGCAGGTGAAGTTGTATTCGTCTTTCCAGGTGAAAGTCCCGCCCAGCGCGACACAACTGATCGGCAACGTCGTACCGACGATGTAGTTGTACAGGTCGATGAAGTGACAGCCCAGATTCGAGATCGGTCCGTCGGAGAACTCGCGGTAGCCGTACCAGCCGGTCAGCAGCTTGGGGTCGAACGGTCGCGCGGGCCGATCCATCAGGAATTCGTTCCAGTCGACATCCTCTTCTTGGATCGGTTCGGCTCGTTGCATCCACGAATACCAGTAGGGTCGTGTGGAGTTGCGGCATTGTTCGATCCGCGAGATCTTGCCGAAGGCCCCGGTGTCGAACAGCTCGCGGCAACCGGTGCTGGTCGGAAAACTGCGGACCTGCGTTCCGACCTGGACCACGATGCCACTTTCCTTGACCGCGTCGCAGCATTTCTTCAGCGAATCCATGTCCATCGCCAGCGGCTTTTCGACGTAGGCATCTTTCTTGACCTTGGCCGTTTCTTCCAATTGCAATGCGTGGTGATGGTCGCATGAAGCGATCATCACGGCATCGACGTCGTCCAACGCCAGGATGTCGCGGTAAGACACGAACTGTCGAACCGGTCGACCATACCACTGCTGGCAACGTTCGGCCGCGCGCTCGCGCCGCACCGACCAGGGATCGCTGACCGCAGTGAACTCGACGTTCTGCTGCTCGGCGTGCGCGTGGACGCCGGGCATGAACGCGCCGTAGCCGCGGCCTCCGCAACCGATCAACCCGATCGAGATCCGCTCGTTGGCGCCCAGGATGCGACCGTAGCTTTGAGCGGAAAAAGCCAGCGCGGCGCCCGCCGATGCGGTGGCCAGGAATTGTCGGCGATTGGTGGAATTTGTCATGGATGTTCCTCCAGCAAGGACGAAAGGGTGGGTTCAAGGAAAAAATGCCAAGTCTCGCAGTGCTACTACAAGCTGTTGGTTCTACGCCAAGCCACGCGTCAAGTCAACGGAATGCACAGCACGATCGGGGTCGGGAGTCGTTTTCGGGCAACAACGAACCATGGGGAAAACGCGCTCTCCGAAAACGATTCCCTACCCCTTCCCCAAAACGCGACCGTCATTCAGTTGCCGATCCTTATCCGGTTCGCATCCGATCCAGTCGCTGGACGACCGCCGGGCCGGGCAGGTCCGCCGGGACGATGCCGTCTTCCACCGCCATGGCCGCCGCCAGTCCGGCCGCTTCGCCCGTGCGGACCACGTTGCCGGTCAACCGGTAGCTGCCCAAGGCGTAGACGTCCCCCGAGATGCAGCGACCGGCCATCATCAGATTGTCCACGTCGGCAGCGATCAGGCTGCGCAACGGGATCTGGTAGGGCCGGACGCGGAACCCGGGCGATGCGGGCAGGTCCTCGGGAGCCGACTCGTAGGGGTCGTCCACCGGATGGATGTTCGAACCCGATCGGATCTCCGCAATCCCGTCGTCGAAACCGGCTCCTCGATCCATGTCCTCCCAGGTCAAGTGGTACCGGCCGGCGATGCGCCGAGTCTCCCGGACGCCGATCGCCGGCCCGGTGCTGATCAGGTAGATGTCTTTCCAATCTTCTCCGCCATGCTGCCGAAACGCCTCGACGCACTTGCGGATCTCGTAGCGGCCCAATATCTCGGCTCGACTCAGGTCCCGAACGTCGGTGCCATCGATGCCGTAGAACTGGGTGGCCATCAACTGAAATACGCCCGGTTGTCCAGGTTGCGGGAATAGGGTGACCGGCGGGTAACTGGGCCTCCATCCGCCGCGTTCGAGGATTTCGACCAGTTCCCTGCCCTTGGCCGGCTGGCCTCGATAGCCGCCGATGGTACCGAACAGCGTGACCGGTTGCGTCTGACCGTCGAACGCTCGGCCCTGCTGGAACTCGCAGCCTGCCGCCGCGGCGATATCGCCGTCGCCTGTGGCGTCGATCACCACGGCCGCCTCGATGAACTCGATCCCCGACTTGCTGGCCGTAAAAACGCCATGGACCAGACGACCCTCCCGAGCCACCGAGACGGCTCGCGTGTGCAGTTGGACCTGGACGTCCGCCTCGGCCATCATGTCGTCCAGCAGGCACTTCATGTCCTCGATCAAGTAGATGTTGCGGTGGAACACCTGATGCACCGGCAATCGGTAATGGATCTCTGCGTTCAGCCCGTCGTGCCTGCGTCCGTCGATCAGATGCGAAACACCCACGGCCGTCCAAACGCCGCCCAGAAACGGCAGGTTCTCCAGCAACATGGTCCTGGCGCCGCTGCGAGCCGCGTACAATGCAGCCGCACATCCCGACGGACCGCCGCCGCAGACCAGCACATCGACCTTGCGGACGATCGGCGCGTCACACCGCAGGGTCTGGAAATCTCCGCCCCCCTGGTGCCCCTCGCTTTCGCCGCCGACGGCGCGGACAGAACGGCCGCCGATTCCGATCGCTGCTGCTGCGGTCAAAAACGTACGGCGGTTGAGATCGGGTCGAGTCATGATGATGGTCTCCTTGCGAATCGATCTTTTTTGTTGGCTCAAATACCAGGTGCATCTCGCCAATACAGTAACTCTGGTTCGTTGATCACTGCTTCGCGTCAGGACCGTTGGGAACGTTCACGGTCATACGCAGCGATGATCGCGTGGCGTAACTCGTTCGATTTGACCTGAAACTTATCAAAGTCACGGATGTTGTCCTGTCGCAGATGTAGTTGGCCTTCGCCAACATTGCCGCGGTGCTGCCCTTTCGAATAGTGTGGGTTGTTTTCGACTTCGTGCGATGACTGAACCCAGTATTTAATCGTGTCGCGCAAGTGGGAAATGATGAATTCGTATTCATTGAAAGGGTAGACGGAAACGAGGTTTTCAAGTCGCGTTCGGATATCGTCCGCGTCTGGAACTTGGTTCAACAACTGATCAAGTCGTTCTTGAAGATGCTCCACGACGTTTCACCCCTGCTAGAAATCAAAAAAGGAGTTTTTGTGGCACTGGTCTTGCATTTTCGACGGAAGTGTCATCGGGCAGACCAATGCACGGAAGCTCCATTTCGAAAGGATGGCCGTTTTGCCAACCTTCATGGCCCGTTCTGCGATATCGTTCAAGGCGTCGGATGCAGATTTCGGCGTAGATTGGATCGAAGTCCGCCGTGAAGCATCGGCGACCGTGTTTCTCGGCGGCGATCACGGTGGCGCCAGAGTGGGCAAAGAAGTCAATAACTATGTCGCCGGGACTGGAACTCGCAGCGATAATGCGTTCAATGCACTTGAGCGGCTTCTGAGCGTAGCACCCAGACACGTTCTCGTCCATGCGGTAAAACACCTGCTGAATGTCGACCCAGACGTTGCCGGCACGAATGTTATCCGACCGGCTCCGTTCCAAATTCTCGGTCTTTCGGCCGTTCACTTCCTTGTAATAACCGCGCAGGATCTTGGGGATGTCCGTGTACTCGGCGTCGACATTAAACACAGGAGAGCCTTTGGTGTAGTAGAGCAACTCCTGACGAACTGCCATCCAGTTGCTTTGGGTTCCGTAGCCCCGCTGATTACGCATGGTGATGAAACTGCGGGCCTTATACGGTTCATCCCGCATCATCACCATAAAATCAGGCAGCGGCTGAAAACCATCCCTTTGGTCAGCTCCCAGCCATACGTAAAGCGACGCATCTGCGGCGGTCACCTCAGTCGTGTTCCGAATCCATTTCCGGCACCATGCAATGAACTCGCCAATCGAACGCCGTTCAAAGGCCACGAGGTTGTAGGGCGGGTCGTGAATCGCAAGCGTCGGTTTCGCATCGGTAACCAGCTCCCGGATCTGGTCGCGATCAACGGCATCGATGCAGCCAATTCGATGCCTGCCGTCTGGATCCTTCCAGATATCGCCCGGTTGCAGGCGGCAAAAGGGCAGCAGGCGTTCACGTATCTCCGGATTGCTGTCCAGCCGTGGGAGGGGATTGTTCTTCATCGGTTTCGTCCTTGTAGTTTGCCAATCGACATCGTACTCGGTTTTCGGCGGTTTCGGTAGATGTCGCTCATGGTCCTGCCGCTACCCCACTTGCTCGACGGGCGACTTGACGATACACATGGTGCCAAAGCGTATGGGACAGGCCGCCTTTTCGTGCGGGACAGATTACCATTTCCCTTATTCGGGTGGTTTCGTGGATTTGCAGTTGACTGACAAGGTCGCGATCGTGACAGGTGGATCGCGTGGGTTGGGCCGCGCCATTTGTGAAGGGCTGGCCGCCGAGGGCGCGCGTGTGGTGATCGATTATCTGTGCGATCCGCAAGCGGGCGTCGACTTGACGGAAGAAGCGGAGCGATTGGCCGCCGATCTTGCTCGCCAGTACGGCGTCCAGACAGCCGCGATCGCCGCCGACGTCTCGGACGGCGACCAGGTTCAACGTCTGTTCGACCAGACCGAGCTTCGTTTGGGGGTGCCTGATGTGCTGGTCAACAACGCGGGGATCTGGCCGACGGCGCTGGCGCACGAGATCGACCAGGCCGATTTTCGGCGGGTGCTGGACATCAATTTGGTGGGATCGTTTTTGACGTGCAAGGCGGCCGTGCGGCGTTGGTTGGACGCGGGGCGTGGCGGCCGGATCGTCAACATCACCTCGCCCGCCGCCTTTCAAGGCTCGACAACCGGGCACGCGCACTACGCCGCCTCCAAGGCCGGGCTGGTCAGTTTCAGCCTGTCGTTGGCTCGCGAAGTGGCGCCGCACGGCATCCACGTCAATCTGGTCGCCCCAGGTATGACGCGGACCGAGATGTCCCGCGATGCGTTGGCCACCGGGGAATCACACTACATCCAGCGCATCCCACTGCGGCGGATCGCTGAACCAAGCGATATTGCGGACGTGATCGTTTTTCTGGCATCGTCGCGAGCCGGATACATGACCGGGGCGACGGTCGATGTCACCGGCGGTATGCTGATGCGCTAGCTGCGAAGACAGATAACAAGAATTCATCATAAGACAGGAGTGGATGGACGGATGCTGGCCACCTTGAAGGAAGTTTTGACGCATGCCCGGGCCCATGGTTACGCGGTCCCGGCTTTCGATTTCACCGAAGATGTCATGGCGCGAACGATCATCGAAACGGCCCTCGAGTGCCGTTCGCCCGTGATCATGATGACTTTACAGCCCGATCTGGACAGCGGCGATGGTCGGGGTTGGGTCTTTCAGGCCGCGGCGGCCAAAGCGGCTGCCGCTGCGGTCGATATTCCCGTGGTGCTGCACCTGGACCATGCAGGCGATCTGCCCACGGTGCAAAAGGCGCTGGACCTGGGCTACTCGTCGGTGATGATCGACGGGTCCCGGCTGCCCTTCGAATCCAACGTCCAACTGACGCGCTCGGTGGTCGACAAGGCGCATCGACTGGGCGTGAGTGTCGAGGCGGAATTGGGGCATGTGGGCGGCATGGACCTGGAAGATACCGTCTGTGCCGACAACGTGCTGACCGAACCTGACGAACTGGCTCGGTTCGTCGCGGAAACCGGTTGTGACGCGCTGGCCGTTTCGATCGGGACCGCGCACGGCGTTTATCGCTCGCTGCCCGATCTGAACATCCCGCGTCTGCGCGAATTGAATGCGGTCAGCCAGGTCCCGCTGGTGCTGCACGGTGGTTCGGGCACGCCGGACGACCAGATCCGTGCCGCGGTCCAGCAGGGCATCTGCAAGCTGAATATCTATGCCGATCTGCGGATCGCCATGTATCGAGGCTTGAAGACCGCTGCCACCCTGTACGAACGCATCGACCCGTTGCCTCGCGATCTGTTCCGGCCCATCCGCCGGGAACTGGCAGCGGTGGTCCGTGAAAAGATCGAGTTGCTGGGGTCGGACGGAAAGGCGTAAGCATGCTCGAAATCGGCCGAGGCCCAAGCGACGATTCCTTTTGTTCCTGCAGGAGACACGACGATGCATCTGTTGGCGATCAGCGATAACTACATCCCGGCCGAATTCATGCGCCAAGGTTTTGCATCGCTGGAAGATCTGGGAGTTCATGTCCAGGTGCGGAGCTGGGAACAGCCGACGCTGATCGATCTGCAACAAGCCAACCTGGCGATCGAGTTGCACGGCCCGGACGCGGTGACGCTTCCCGCCGAAGTCACGGAGGGGATCGAGCGTTTTGACATCGTCTGCGTCCAGTTCGCGCCGCTGGGCCAGGCCGTGGTCGCGGCCGCGAAAAATCTGAAAGTCATCGGTGTGTTGCGTGGCGGCACGGAAAACGTCGCCGTACCCCTGGCGACCGAACGAGGCATCACGGTGCTGAACACGCCCGGCCGCAACGCGCGGGCGGTGGCCGAATGCACGCTGGGGATGATCCTGTCCGAAGTACGGAATATCGCTCGAGGCCACGCGGCGCTGCGGTCCGGGATCTGGACTCGCGATTTCCCGAACCGGGACGAGATCCCCGAATTGAACGAGCGGACGGTCGGGCTGGTCGGCTACGGTGCCGTGGCGCGGCTGCTGGCCGGATACCTGCAGGCCCTGGGATGCCGCATCCTGGCTTACGACCCCTTCGTATCCGGCGATACGGCTCCTGTTCAGATCGTCGACCTGCCGGATCTGCTGCGGCAATCCGACGTCGTCTCGCTGCACGCCAGGTACAGCGAGGAGACCCGGCACCTGATCGGCGCTGCGCAGCTTGCCCAGATGAAACCGACCGCCGTGCTGGTCAATACGGCTCGCAGCGGCCTGGTCGACGAACGAGCGCTGGTCGACGCGCTCCAGCGACGCGCGATCGGCGGCGCTGCGCTGGACGTCTTCGACGAAGAACCGCTGCCCGCCGATCATCCCCTGATCCGACTGGAGAACGTGACCCTGGTGCCCCATATCGCGGGCAGCACGATCGACGCGTTTCGCAACAGCCCCAAAATGCTGGCCGCACATCTGCGTCGCATGTTGACCGGGGACCGCCAATTGCCGATCATCAATGCAGTCCAACCCCATTTCGCTTGACCAAGCCACAGGAGAAAATACGATGAAAATGGTCTTTATCGCGCCGCACAAGTACGTCCAGGGTCGCGGAGTCATGGCAGAGATCGGCAGCTATGCCAAGCTGCTGGGCAAGAAGCCGATCCTGTTATGGGACGATGTGGTCAAGGGCCTGATCGGCCAGACGGTGCTGGCCAGCATCGACCAGGCCGGGTTATCGCCCATCGATGTGCCGTTCGGCGGCGAAGCGACGCGCGACGAGGCGAATCGGGTCGTCGAACTGGCTCGACAACAAGGCGCCGATGCCATCATCGGATTGGGCGGCGGCAAGTCGATCGACGTGGCCAAAGCCGTGTCAGTCGACGCCAAGCTGCGGCTGATGACCGTCCCGACGATCGCGGCGACCGACGCTCCGACCAGCGCCGCGACGGTCTGGTACGACGCCGATTCCAACTTCATCGGCTTCGAGTGCTGGCCTTTCAATCCCGACATCGTGCTGGTGGACACCCAGGTGATCGCTCGAGGTCCGGCACGCGCGTTCGCTGCCGGGATGGGCGACGCGCTGGCGACCTGGGTCGAAGCCGAAGCGTCTTTCAAGAGCCGCGCCACCAACATCGCCGGCGGCGTGTCCACTCGAGCCGCCATGGCCATCGCCCGGCTGGGCTACGAGATGCTGATGGAATGCGGCCTGGAAGCGTTGCGCGCGGTGCAACTGGGCCTGGTCACGCCGGCCGTCGAAAAGATCGTCGAAGCCAACGTGCTGCATTCGGGCTTGGGATTCGAAAGCGGCGGGCTCGCCACGGCTCACATGATCGCCAACCCGCTATCGAATTTCCCGGAATGCAAGAACCTGATGCACGGCGAAAAAGTCGGGTTCGGGATCATCACCCAACTGTGTCTGGACGAGGACACGGACGTGGACGAGATGAACCAAATCGTCGATTTCGAAATCGCCATCGGTCTGCCTGTCACCTTTGCCGACCTGAACCTGGCCGGCGTGACTCGCGACCGCCTGCAGGTGATCGGCGACGCCTGTGGTGGCGAAGGATCGCTGTGCCACAACCACTGTTTCCGAGTCACTGCGGACGACGCCATCGACGCCATGTTCGCCGCCGATGCCCTCGGCCGCGAACGCAAAGCCCTGATGGGAATGGATTGAGGTTGTCCGTGCTCAGCTCGGACCGCGAAGAACGCCGGACCGGGCGACGGCGGCGTTCCGTTCGCGCTGCGCGGTGGTGTCGAAGCGGTTTGCTCGGTTGATCGCGGGCTGGCTCGATACGATCAAGGTCGATCAAGAAGGCGCCCCCGAGAACCTCTGGGTGCCCGCCGTCAACAACGCCCAAACCTGGGGCCGCTGGGCATTCGTCGAAATCCGGGATCCGTCGGATGAGCAGTCGTTCATCCGTCAGTTTTTGGCAGATGAATTGATGGCAGAAAGATCAATTAAAAATCCCCCGGATATTTCTGCCATCAATTTTTCTGCCCAGTTTCCTCCCAGTTTGTCGAGAAATCGCCATGCCCAGCCAGCGAAAGCCAGCCAAACCGACGCCCGTTGCCTAGCCATGGAACGTACGATTGATTACTTTGAACAAGGGACTAGTTGTTTCTGGGCATAGCTTCCAGAGGCTAATCGCCCTGAGCATGAACTATCGATCACAGGGGATATTCTTGATGATCCAGCCATCTTTGGAAATTCCGAGCCAGGCGATCGCCGAGTTCGAACCGGCCCACATTCCCGGCCTGGAATTCTTCGCGATACAAGAGAAACTCTCCGCCTTGTTCGGCAGGAAAGTCGATCTCAATACACCCAAATTCCTCAGCCCGCACTTTCGGGATGAAGTGTTGGCCGAAGCCAAGGTGCTTTATGACACGCCGTGACGATCGGCTCAGTCTGCGTCAAATGCTCGACCATGCCCGCGAGGCGCTGGCGCTGATCGGCCAGCGTTCGCAAGCCGATGTGGAACAGGATCGGATCACCAGCTTGGCGCTCACCCGTCTGCTGGAGATCGTGGGCGAGGCGGCGGGCCGCGTGGCGCCGGAACGTCGTGCCCACCGGCGCCGACCAACCCTACGACAAGCTGAAACGCGCCCTGCGCGCCGAGATCGACGAAGCCGCCTGGTCCACGCTCTACACCACCACCAGCCGCCCCTTCAACCGCCCCGAAACCGGCAAACTAGCCGTCAAAGTCATCAACCACTACGGCGACGAAGTTTTGAAGGTGTTCCACGTCTGAAAGAAGAGTTTGGCAGAAAGATGGATGGCAGAAAAACAGACGGCAGAAAGATGGAACGTGCGTACGGGGTCGGGTGTCGTTTGCGTGCAATGACGATCCACATGGA
>REEF01000043.1 GCA_007695205.1 Planctomycetaceae bacterium | reverse complement strand
ACCGCAACGCAACGAGCACCATCGCAAAAGCTCTGGCCAGTGAGCGATGGCAAACTCGTGCATAAACGGGGCTTGAAGTCGCAATGGATCACTGCGGAGTGACCTGCTCGGTGTTTTCAAAATTCCAATTCCAATTTCGTCACTGCGTAACACCTTACTTTCCGCACATCGGAAAGTACATAACTCGGAATTTAATCCCGGCGGCTAACTTTTTCGACCGTAGTTGGCGGCGTCGCTGCCGAAGAGTTTGATCAGCTGGAGCTGTAGCGGCGTTGGGTCCGTATACAAATCCTGATGCATCCCGTCGTCAGTGACCAGTCGATGGCGACTGATGCTTTCCATCGCATCGATCACCCGACGAGCTGTTGGACGTCGGCAGTCTCGTGCTTCAGGATAGAGTGGCAACGACTCGATTTCTCTCGACGCCATCGTACGACGCAGCTCCCTCTCCAGCAGCGTCTGAAGTAGCAACGCTATGAAGTAGACGCACAGCAGTGATTCGATTCGGCTAACCTCCTTCAGGTAGACCGGCGCGACATGAAAGTCACTTTTGAATTGGCTGAATCGTTTCTCAATGATCGGCTGCCGCTTGTAAGCCCGGAGAACTTCCTCGGCTGTCAAGCTCCGATCGTTCGTGATCAACGGGAAGACGCCGTCGCAACGACGGGCCCGTTCAAGTTGTTCAGCATTCACCTGCCAAGTCAAATCGAACCGAAGTTTGACTTCACGAACGAATTGTGTGTCTCGTGTGCAGCGGCCAGGCGTTGTCTGCTTCAGTTTGACCTCTTCCTGCTGAAGTATCTCGACCGCGACCAGATTGCCCGTCCCTCGTCGCTCCAAGATTTTTTCCACTTCGCTGGCAACACGATGGCGATCTCGCATTCGTGAACGCGGCGCTTGCAGGCGGTCACGAAGCTGACTCAGGTCGTCCAACGTCTTTCCAATCGACTTCATCCGCGACGCGTCGTCGGTGACTGACTTACTGAGCGAATGAATCCACAACAGGCGATAGCCATCGGCGGTGACCTGTTCTTCTCGCAGCGTCTGGAACTGCTGCCGTAGTACGCCGTCGTCCTCCACCTCGTATACAAGCACCCAGCGCAAGGAATCGGGGCTTTCCAGCAGCGTCTTGATCATCGCTCGTGGTTCGCTGCGATTCTTCGGTAGAATCGTGATAAACCGACCACCCTCTCGATCGATATGGCCAAGATTCTCAGAACTGGCCAGCTTGCAGTCAGCTATGTACAAAAAGTCCGGCCTGCCTGTGAGCTGGCGGAGTAGGTCCCAGGTCGGGACGTGAGTTACGTCATCAGACCTGTCCCCGTCATCCGTTGTAAAATAGATCGGTACACCTCCATCGTCGGTTACTGTCAGGATGTACAGCAACTGCTTCAGGTCAGGACGGTGATCTTTACTATGCCCATGCCGCATCGCGACCGTTTTTTTACCGCGGCGCACTTGTGGTTGCTCGAATTCGTCATAATCCCCGCAGAACCGGATCGTGGTTGAGTCGTTGTGTAGCTCCGACAAATCCAACTTGAACTCGTGAATGACATTGCGAGTAATGTCCATAGCGAGATCTGGGAAATTGGCATCAAAGAGACGGTCAAGGGCACGTCCGACTCGATCATCGTTGAGGCTTTTCAGCTGATCCTCACGCAACTGAAGCAACTCGGGGACAAAGCCCGCAGCCCATTGCCCGACACCGTAGAGCGGTTCTCTGCTGATCAGGATATTGCGCACGAGCACCAAAATCGCGTTGGCTGTTGCGATTCGGTTTCTCCCGTCTTCCGCCGGAAGGTGCCGCGAGAGGATTTCGCGAAGGCCGCAGCGTTTGATCAGTCGATTGATGATCGGCAGAACTCCGATGGTGCGTGAGTGAAGGACAAGATCAGTTCCCGATGCTTTTGGCGCCAAGGTGGCGGGATCGGGAGCACGGCGTTTCGGCTTTTGTTTGGGTTTCATGCCGGAATGGTACAGCTCGCCGTGAGCTGAGAATCGGTGGCCGGTCAAAAAAAATATTTCATAAAAACTTACGGAAATCTCCATTGACGTAAATCGAGAAAAACTCAACTTACGTAAATGGCGATCGGCGCAAGTGCCAAAACCACGATTTTATTTTTATATCGCGCGCAGCCTGGACATCTGGATTCGGATACAGTGCCCCTCGTTCGGAACGCCGCACCGAAGCGATTGAGCGGAAAATATGCGACGCGGTGGACACCTTGACGAGTCTTTGTGCCCAGCGATCAGCGCGTCGTCGACTACTCAATCCGGTTATTTGATTTTCGCGAGTCGATAACCCGAAGATATCAATTTTGAGAAGTGCGGAAAAGAAGCTAGACGCCGCCAATCGCTCAACAACATATTCTATTTACGCAACTAACTGCGACAAGCAAGTCTCGATTCTCGCTGAGAGCCTATCCGAAAACCCTCTCAGGCCATAACTCTATATTTAAACGCGACTTGCTTCGGTGGAGGCGATAGACGGCGTAGCATGCGGCCGATCGAGGCGATGCGGACCATCGACTCGGCGGAATCTGCCCGGTGTTCATAGTCACGGCTCAGGCGCCGCCAACGATTCAGCCAGCTAAAGGTTCGCTCCACGACCCATCGCTTCGGGAGAAGCACGAACCCCTTTACGCCTTTCGGACGGCGCACCACTTCCAACTCCCAGTTGAGGTTCTTTTGACGATCGATCCACGCTCGTAAACGGTGATTGTGATACTTCGAGTCTGCCCATACGATCTTCAGCCTTGGCTGACGCGCATCGGACAACTGTCGCATCACTGGGCGGGCGGCCTCCGCGTCGTCGACGCTTGCA
>REEF01000044.1 GCA_007695205.1 Planctomycetaceae bacterium | reverse complement strand
TTAACTTCCGCGCGCATCACCTTGGAATTCCATCGACCAGGGGTACAATAGGCGCGTAGGGAATGCGAATAACTGGAATACAATTTGCCCGCACAAGGTCGAAACTGAAGGGAGCCTGAACATGGGTACTGCCGCTGGAATTCTGATTGCGATGGCCGTGATCGTCGTCGTGCTGGTGCTGATCGTGATCGGCATTTACAACAAACTGGTTGCGCTGCGCAACCGCTACAAGAACGCCTTTTCCCAGATCGACGTACAACTGAAACGCCGTTACGACCTGATTCCCAACCTGGTCGAGGTGGCCAAGGGCTACATGAAGCACGAGCGTGAAACGCTGGAAGCCGTCATCCAGGCACGCAACCAGGCGGCCAGCGCGGGCCAACAGGCCGCGGCCAACCCGGGCGATCCGGCGACCATGAAATCATTGGGCAGCGCCGAGGGCCAATTGACCGGCGCGCTGGGGCGCTTGTTCGCCTTGTCCGAGAACTATCCCGACCTGAAGGCCAACCAGAACATGCTGTCGCTTCAGGAGGAGCTTTCGTCGACGGAAAACAAGGTCGCTTTTGCTCGGCAGGCTTACAACGATTCAGTCATGACCTACAACACGGCTCGCGAGACGTTCCCCAACGTGATTTTCGCCGGCATGTTCAACTTCCATCCGGCGGACTTGTTCGAGGTCGAAGAGGCCCAGCAGCGCGAAGCGCCGAAGGTTTCGTTCGGCTGATGCCGTTTCCCGTTCGCACGTTTCGCAGGGGGACTCGCTCATGGATTTCTTCGAACAACAAGATCTCGCCCGCCGGCGAACCGGACGGTTGGTCTGGTATTTCGCGCTGGCCGTGGTCGGAATCGTCGTGGCGGTCTATCTGATCGCCTGGTTCGCCCTGGCGATGGTGGGCGGTTACGCGGAGGAACCCGGCGCCGTCAATCCCTACGCGGATTCGCCCTGGCACCCGGAATTGTTCCTGATGGTCGCCTTGGGCACGCTGGGCGTGATTCTGCTGAGCAGTCTTTACAAGACGATGCAGCTCTCGGCGGGCGGCGAGGCGGTGGCCCTGATGATGGGCGGGCGGCTGATCGACCCCATGACGAGCGATTTGACCGAACGCCGACTGTTGAACGTCGTCGAGGAGATGGCCTTGGCCTCGGGCACGCCCGTTCCGCCGGTTTACGTGATGGACCAAGAGTCAAGCATCAATGCGTTTGCTGCGGGCCGCGAGCCGGGCGATGCCGTGATCGGCGTATCGCGCGGGTGCCTTGAATATCTCGATCGCGACGAACTCCAGGGCGTCATGGCCCACGAATTCAGCCATATCCTGAACGGCGACATGCGGCTGAACCTCCGCTTGATCGGCATTCTGCACGGGATCCTCGTGTTGGCCATCATCGGCTGGTTTGTTCTGCGCAGCATGCCTTTTTCGGGTCGCAGCCGTGGGGGCAAGAACAGCGGCGGGGCGATCGCCGTCATCCTTGTTGTCGGCGTGGGACTGCTGGTCGTCGGTTCGATCGGGCTGCTTTTCGGAAAACTGATCAAGAGCGCCGTCTCGCGTCAGCGCGAGTATCTGGCCGACGCCTCGGCCGTTCAATTCACCCGCCTGCCCGACGGCATCGCCGGGGCACTGAAGAAGATCGGCGGCCGGCCCGAAACCTCGAAGATCGAAAGCCCGCACGCCGAAGAGATCAGCCACATGTTCTTCGGCAACGCCTTCGGCAGTTTCGGCTCGCAGCTTTTTGCGACGCATCCGCCGTTGGTCGATCGGATCAAGCGGATCGACCCGAGTTTCCAGGGTGAGTTTCCGTCGCGGGTCAAGCCCGTGAAAGTCACCGCCGCTTCGCTCGAAGCCGAGAAGAAGGCCAAGCCCAAGCCGGGCAGACCGTGGGGCGCGATGCTTCCGCACCGGGCAGCGGCGCCCCTCGACCCGACGGGCGTTCTGGGCCAAGTCGGCATGCCGGGTATGGACAAGATTCTGTACGCGGCCATGCTGTTGGAGAGCATGCCTCAGCCGTTGCGCGATGCGGCCCACGAACCGTATGGTGCTCGGGCGGTGATCTACGCCGTGTTGCTGGACCGCGATCCGGCGATGCGCACGCGGCAGCTCGAAGCATTGCGACCGAAGGCCGAGGAGCTTTCGTATCGCGAGACCGAGCGGCTTGCGCCGCTGATGGACCAGCTTTCCGGCCCGGCTCGGTTGCCCTTGGTCGAAACGACCTTCCCGGCACTCAAAAAGCTCTCGCCCGAACAGTATCGCCGGTTTCGCGAGAACGTCGAACGATTGATCCAGGCCGACGACAAGGTCGATCTGCTGGAATACACGGTTCACACGATGCTCTTGCGGAATCTGGACGTTCATTTCGGGCTGGCCAAACCGACGTCCGTTCGCCACCAGCGTCTCGATGGGATTCTACCGTCGTTGATTCGCGTTCTGTCGACGCTGGCCCACGGGGGCCAGAGCGACGAAGCCGAAGTTCGCTTCGCCTTTGATCAGGGAATGGCACAGGTCGATCGGACGGGTTCGGTGTTGGAAAAGGCCGAATGCTCGCTGGCCCAACTCGACACGGCACTGAAAACCCTAGCCGAAGCTTCCCCGACTCTCAAACGCCAGATTTTGGGCGCGTGTGCGGCGTGTGTGGCCGCCGACGGCAAGGTCATCCCGCGCGAGGCAGAATTGCTTCACGCGGTGGCGGCCAACTTGGGCGTGCCCATCCCGCCGATCGTGACGCCGGCAACAGCGCCGGCGGTCCCGGATGTTTCGTAGCGACTCCTGCCGGGTGCTTAGAGGCGGTAACAAAACAGGCGTGGGAGACCTGCGGTCGGCGGTTTCGGCGGGG
>REEF01000682.1 GCA_007695205.1 Planctomycetaceae bacterium | reverse complement strand
GTCAGCACCGACAACGGCTGCGCGCGATGGGGCACGGGTGCGAAGATGGACGACCGACCCAACCTGGGGGCTAGCTGCCCCCAAGACCAAGGGATTGGTGTTTTTTTCTGTTGTGGGAATATCGGACCAGATTCCCAGGGTTCTATCGCTCGGGTGCGGCAGGACCAAGAATGAAGCCTTGTTTTTGTGCAGTGGGAAGATCAGTCGGGCTTGAAGTGGATACGCACCCCGTCCTGCACAGCATCTATGTCCGGAGGTGGCGGCAACAAGGTGAGGTTATGCATGGCGTTCTCCACAGATGCACAGAAGATCGGCCGGCCGGAGCAACTCTCGATTTCGAAACTATTGATATGCCCGGCTTGGTTGACGCGAACAAGAACGGCGGCACGATTCGACGCATCGAGCCGGGGCGGTTGGCGCCAGTGTCGTTGCACCCTTGAGGTGACCGCTGCGAGCCACTCCCTTAGGTCCCGTTCCAACTTCGCCTGGTGCTCCGCGTTCAAGCATTGTTGACCCAAGTCGTCCAGCATCGTGAACCACGCATCTAGAGGAACATACACCGCCTCATCTTTGGAGCCAGGGATTGCAAGACCGTTCAGCCACTCGTTGGTGCAGTTTTGCAACCAATCGTCGGGGCGAAACATCGTGGACCATTGGCTTCGCTCGACGTAAACACCGGTGACTTGGGTGTCACCGGTGTTTAGGTCCAGTTCCTTCACGACCTCGCCGGCACAACAAATCGCACAATTGGCGACGTCGTCAAATGGTCGCCAATTCATGAATGTCGATGGCGAGGCGTCATCGGTGTCCCCTGATGCGCGGGCGAGGTGACGCCAACGCCAGTCCGTTCGGTCCGTAGGATTCAGGAGTCGAAATGGGGTGGCCGCGTGAGCGTAAACAAATTTATCGGCGGACAGTTCCAGCCCGCGCAGTTGGCCGTCGATGCAGCGATCTCCGCCCGGGATATTCAGCCATGGCCAGAAGGTGGAGCGCTCAGAGAGTTGCTCCAATACCCAAAGCGAACTGAACACGCCCGTCCCGCCCGTGTTCGTCGCGACCTCGAGCAGGTAGAACGTGCCGTCTTCCCACAAGTCGGGGAAACGACCGGTTACCCGGTAACTGATCCATCCCGCGTAATACCCTTCGTCATCGCTTGGTCTCGTAGCATGGACCCAAGTTTCGGGCGTTCCTTCGATCTCGATCTCGGGATACGTGTCGCAGATCAGCACCTGTTCCGTGCCGCCACCGTCATCGAATACGTGCAGGCTCAGATTGTCCAGGCACAGCGGATGGAGTAGCGCGCCATCGGCCGAGGAACTCGGAGGGGCGGCAACGAGCGCAAGCAGCACGAGAACGTGGGTTAGTGACCCCGCATTAGGTCTGCGGGTGGCGTTCGCATGCAGTTGCTCGAAAAGATCCATAACACTCCTCCGCAGTCATGCCGGTCTGTTGATCCCAGGGTGCAGAGCCATCCGGAACCAGGCTAGCGCAGGCACGATCGCGCAGGCGGACGCGTTATCGCCCTGCCGCCTGCGCCGGTAGCCGCAGACGCTAGCCAACTCTGCGGGTACGCGGCTTTGCCCCGACATATTTCTTCCAGCCTGCCATCCTACAGGGCCCCTCATGAGAAGGGGCTCAGGCAAAATGCCTTGGCGACGCGTTCAACACGGTTCCGGTCAAGGCAGTGGCCGAGTTCGGATGCCGGAATCTGTCGGGCACCCCAGCGCGCGCCGCCGATCGTTCCGACGAGTACTGGCGCGTAGTTGGCCCCGCCGGCGAAGCGAAGGCTCGCGGCCAGAGCATCTTCGAAACAGGTGGCGCGGTTTACGAAGTGTGTGGCGGCTCGGAGGGTTTCCGGCGCGAAGCCGCTGGGCACCAGCGTTCCGTAATCCGCGGGGTCCAAGGCGGTTCGAATCGCGGGCATCCGCCCGTCCCCTGCGCGATCGAGGGCGGTTTCCCATGAATGCCCTCGGATCAGGGTACGGCAGAGCACTGCCACGGCCGCGGCCGCATCCCCCGCCAGCGGATGGTGGTGCGTGAGGGAAGCCTGCTGTCGCGCCGTTTCCGCCACTGTCTCATCGGGTATGGTTAGTGCCATCGCGATCGGCGCGGCCCGGTGCGCAGGGTTGCATCCGGCGGTCTTGCCCTCAAGTTCGCGATCCACGTGCAGGACCGCGGAATCGACGGGAATACCGGAGTGCGCGAGCGACAACACACGTTCGGCTACTGGTCCGGTATCGAACGCCCCCTCCCGGTACCACACGAGATAGCGCCGGAACACATCGCCGCGATCATAGCGGGCATGCTTGAGGAGGCTCTCGGCAAGCCGCAGCGCGAACTGCAGCGGTCCCCCAATTCGGTCTCCGGCTGCCAAGCCCAGCAAGGCTCCGGTGATCCGGTCCTTGATGCCAGTCCATTGCGGCTTGTGGTCGTTCATATTTGTTCGTCCTCCGCCCAGCCAGTCTTGCTGCGATACTTACCCACAACATACTGCTCTTTTGTTGGCGCCACCTTTGCAGCAATACCTTGAGATGACAATTTTGCTGTTTCAACAGTCCTGCCCACGCACCATTGCAACGCTCACCATGCCAAACCATCCACTGACCTGAAAGCTGACCTTAATTGTTTCGTGCTCTTGAAACTGCTTTCGCTGTTGAAGGGTATCGCAGGTTTCTTGCCACCCACCAAGTTCAACGATGGTTGCAGGCCTCGCGCATGATCCGCTCACCCACCGTGGCAGGGATCACGTTTTCCCAGCTTGCACGAAAGATCGGTATTTCGACGCTGTGTATTGGTGAGCCATTCTTGTACATGGAGAAAGAATGCATCCGGT
>REEF01000045.1 GCA_007695205.1 Planctomycetaceae bacterium | reverse complement strand
TGGGCCACATCGAGGCCTACACGAAGTTGGCGGAGATCATCGTCGGCCGTTTGGACGTGATGAAGTTGGCGGCCGAGCATGCTTCGCTGCCTTCGGGAAGGCTTGATCCGAACCGCCACATGCGGCCCGTCATTGCAGGCGTCGGCAAATGGCTGCTGCGGGGACCACTGAACGATCGAGAAATCGCAGCCTATTTGTCGGTCTCGCGGGCCGTCGCTGACGAAGGGGGTGATTTCGCCGAGGCGGCTCGGTACGTGGTCGAGGCCATGCTGCAGTCGCCCCGTTTCCTGTTCCGCATCGAGAGCGAGCATGGTGATGCGGCAGGCGAACCGGTCGGTGATTACGAACTGGCTTCGCGGTTGAGTTATATCCTTTGGGGCGGGCCGCCGGACAAGGAATTGATGCGAGCGGCCGATGTAGGCGAACTGTCCGATCCCAGGCGACTGGAATCGCAGGTGAACCGGATGCTGGGCGACCCCCGAGCCGTCGAACGTTCGGCTCAGTTCATTCAACAATGGCTGGATTTGGATCGGTTGAGCAATCTGCGGCCCAATCCCGAATACTTTCCGCAATGGAACGATCGCTTGGCCGCCGACATGCAAGAAGAAACGTTGGCCTTCTTTCGCGATGTTGCCTGGGAACAGAAGCGTCCCCTGTCGGATCTGATGAACGCCCAACTCACCTACGCAACACCGCGACTGGCGGAGTTTTACGGGTTGGACGCCAAATTGGCTGACGCGAATTCAAAACCAGCCGTGGTTACCAATCAGCCACCGGCGACGCGTGTCCCCCTCAGCCAGCGTGTCTCGCGAGGCCTGCAAGTCCTGTACACTTTTCACGAACGTTCGGGCGACACGGTCCGGGATGTTTCCGGCGCCAGCGACCCGATCTCGCTGAAGATCCAAGACGCATCGGCCGTCCGCTGGAGCGACGAGGGATTGACCGTGCGTTCGTCGACGTTGATCGCCAGCCAGTCGCCCGCATCGCGTGTTACCGAATCGATTCGGTCGTCGGGCGAGCTGACATTGGAGGCCTGGATCACCCCGGCCAATCGGACCCAAAGCGGGCCTGTGCGGATCGTGACGCTTTCCAGCACCATAACGGCTCGCAACTTTACGCTCGGTCAGTCGGGTGATCGCTTCGAGACGCGGGTGCGAACGACGGCCACCAGCCCCAACGGCGAGCCATCGGTGACCAGCGCACCGGGCACGGTCGCCACTCGGCCAGTGCATGTGGTCTACACTCGCGACAGGGCGGGCAAGGCCAGGATCTACGTCGATGGCCAGCCCAAAGGCGATCGCGAGATCGGTGGGAATCTGTCGAATTGGGACGGCCAATTCCGGCTCGGCTTGGCGAACGAGTTGAGCCGCGACCGCCCATGGCAGGGAACCTTGCATCTGATCGCGGTTTTCAATCGAGCGCTGTCGTCCGAGGAAGTGCGGCTTCATCACTCCGCAGGACCACGCCACCAATCCGCTTCGAGCGGTTCTTTGCCGGTCGCACAGCGTTTCGATCCGGCGGGGGACCGAGTCACGAACGACTTGCAGGCACTTTATCTGTTCCGAGAGAACTCCGGCGATCGGGTCCGCGATGTGTCCGGCGCGGGCGAACCGCTCGATCTGCTGGTCGACAATCCGGCAGCCGTCGCCTGGGAGGCCAGCGGGCTGAACGTGCGGGGCTCGACGTTGATCGCCACGCCCAGGCCGCCGAAACGATTGATCGACGCAGTGCAGCAGTCCCGAGCGATCACTTTGGAGGCGTGGGTCACGCCCGCCGATATTCGGCAAGACGGACCGGCTCGTCTCCTGACGCTTTCCTCCGGCTCCAGCCTGCGCAACTTCACGCTGGGCCAGGACGGGAACAAGTTCGAGGTTCGTTTTCGTACAACGACACGAAGTACCAACGGCTTGCCCTCGCTGGCGGGGCCCAGCGGTTCCGCTCGCATCGGTTTGACGCATGTGGTTTACACTCGCAACGCCAACGGCACCGGGATTCTTTACATCGACGGCCAAGAGAAGGTCGGCGGAGCTACTGACGGGAATCTATCCAATTGGGACAGCGGGTTCCTGTTAGCGCTGGGCAACGAAACGACGGGCGATCGTCCGTGGAACGGCCAGTACCATCTGGTCGCGATCTACAGCCGGTCGTTGACGGCGGACGAGGTCCAACGCCACTACGCCGCCGGACCTCGCCCCGAGGACACATCGAGTCAGTTGCTGCGTTACGACCTGGCTTCCGTACCCCAGCGAGGCGGATTGCTGACCCAGGGCAGCCTGCTGACGGTCGGCGGCGACGAGGCGTCGATGGTCACTCGCGGTTTGTTCGTGCTGCACGACGTGCTGTACAGTGCCGTGGGCAGCGCGCCGCCCGGCGTCGATACCACGCCCGTCCCCACAGAACCTGGCCTTTCGCAGCGGCAAGTCGCCGAGATGCGACTGGCCGATCGGTCCTGTATGGGCTGCCATGCGAGATTCGAGCCGTTGGCGTTCGGACTCGAAAAATTCGACGGCCTGGGCGCTTATCACGAACGGGATCGGCATGGGAACCAGCTCCGGGAGGATGGCGAGATCCTCTTTCCGGGCGAATCCGAACCGATTCCCTACAAGACGGCCGCCGAATTGATGGACTTGCTGGCCGGCAGCGATCGGGTCCGCATGAACCTGACTCGCAAAGTGACCCAGTTTGCACTCGGCAGGCCCTTGATTGAATCCGATGCCGCTGTGTTGGATCAAATCCACGCACAGGCATGGAACGATGGTGGCACCTACGCTCGGCTGATCAAAGCGATCGTGATGAGCGATCTGGTGCGGAAACGACGTACGAGTATCGGCCCTTAG
>REEF01000694.1 GCA_007695205.1 Planctomycetaceae bacterium | reverse complement strand
CACGCCTGCAGCCATCTCGCCCTCCTCCAAAGCATGGGATACCAGAAAAAACTAGGCTCTGTCAGAACTGGGAACCGCCGAGTTCCCGGGCGCTAAGGTCGCTTGATTTCGATGTTCTCTCGCAAGTCAGTTAAACTGGACCGGCTCTTATTCGAATCGCGCCGGTCGATCCGTAACCACATCTCCCCGCCGCCGCTCGGGCGTTACGCTCCAGGAAACCAGTTGGCCGTCACGCACACGGCCTTCGACAATCGTTTGCCGGGGGGCGTGCAGCCGGAAGTCGACATCCCAGTCGTGGGGCCAGGCGGGCAACAGCCGGAGCTGCTCGCTGTCCGAGCCGAGACGCAGCCGATCACCCGCGACGTGGCCGTGCAGCGAAGCCGGCGCCGGCGGATGGGTTTGCAGCAGCATCTCCTGCAGGCCCACCATACCGGCGCCGCCCCAGTTGTGGTCAGGCACCCAGTCGATGTCTTCCGGCCAGAAGGTGGGAAAGCGGTACGGACCGTTGCGCAGCTTGCCCACCGCCTTCTCTTGCGCGTTGGCCGCCATGCCCAAGCGCGCGTAATGAATGAAGCCCTGCGTCCACGCCGTCACGCGCTCCCGGTTCCCTCGCGAAACCCCGTGCAGGAACGTGTTGCGCATGAGTTCCAAGTCGGGCAGATCCGGACCGTACACTTCGAACGGCCACAGCCCGTACATCTCGGGCATGTGCCAACTGCGGTGGCTGAAGTTTTCCGCCGGTCGGAGGATGCGGCGCCCGCCTGACTCGACGATCGGCAAGGCAGGCAGCCGGTCGAGAATCGCGCGCCAGCGCTGTTTGCGCGCCGGCGGCGAAACCTCGTCGGGCAGTTCCAGCAACCGCGTCAGGATCTGGTGCAGCCCCAGGATGGGCAGGCTCGGGTTGCGAGCCGCCGGGTGATGTTCGAGTGTGTTGGCCGGGTAGATTACGAGCTGCCCGTTTTCGTCGAGTTCTTCGCCCGTCCGCTGTTTATGGCGGAACCGGTAATGCTCGTCGTAAAACAGCACCGCCTGCTCGATGAAGGGCAGGAACGGGGCGAGGTCGTCTCCGGTGAAACGGTGGTATTGGAGCATCATCCAGGCCCAGTCGAGCTGCGAATCGAACAGGTTGCCGGCCGCCGCATTGGCTTCGACGCTCGGCTCGAGACCGCCCGGCCACCAGTCGGCATACCTGCCCGCTTGGCTTTGCTCCGCCGGCTGGACGTTCCCCGGCCGGACGCGCGCGGTGCCCTCGCCTTCATGAAAACCGTACATCGCGGCGCCCGGCAGGCCGGTGATCGACGGCTGCTCGGCAAACGCGCAACCCTCGTGATCCCAGTAGTGGCGCACCCGCACGGTGGCGTTGATCAGGTTGTCGTCCAGGTAGTAAGAGAAGCCGGGCGCCATCAGGTCGAAGTCGCCGCTCTTGAGCATCGGCCAGTAGATCATCCGCTGGTTCTGCTGGGTCAACCCCGCACCCCACTGCCGATGATCGGGGCTGTAGCCGGAGCCTTCGATGCGGTGGCGCCGCTGCCGGCTGTGAAGCGGATCGAAGGTGAACAGGCCGCCGTTGAACGGCGTAGCGCCCTGCCCGGAGCGGTTCGAGGCCAGCATGTAGCGAAACACGTTGTAATTCCGCCCCACCTGCCACCCGACGTCGTCGGTGCCAGCCTGATCGGGGTTGATGACAATCCGGCTGCGCTGCCAGAACGACTGCCACCAGCTCAAGTTCTGCTGCCAGGCTGCGTCGCGGGACGGATCGGGCGCGTCCGACAGGGTCTGCAAACCGTGTTGCCATTCGTCGAGCGTCTCGGTTTTTGCGAGGTGGGTCACGACCCGCAGGTGGTGCCGCCGCGCCGGGGCTTCGGTGCTGTATCGCCAGCCCCGAAACGGCGTGTTAGCGTAAGCACCTTCCGTGGTTCCGTCCGCGACAAGCTGGTCACCGCCCAGTCGCCCACCGAAGGTCAGGTTGGTCAGCCGGTCGTGCAGTTGATCGCGGACGGCCTCCAGTTCCTGCTGCTGCACCTGGTAATCGAAGACGTTCCCGGGCCGGTTGCGATGGTAGAACACCACGCCGTGCTCCCCGGGGTCGATCATGTCGCGATGCACGACGACCTCTCCGGCATACTGGTCGTAATCCATCATGACCATCCCCCGGCGGCCGTACTTCGAGCGGTCGTTTCGCAGTTCCATCGGCTGGTACCGCCAGGATTCGTAGGTGGCCGTGGCGGTCAGTTCTTCGACGCCTTCGATTTCCACATGCGCCACCGGCCGATGCACCTCGACCCATACGCGCACGGTCACCTCTGGAGTATCGCCTCGGCCGGCCCGGATTTCCACGCAGCCCTCGCGCAGCTTCAACTCCTGGCGAAAATAGCCGTCGCCGGCAAATGGATTCGGGGCCAGGTTCACCCGCAGGCGCCCGAGTTTCAGCAGCGCGCCGTTTTCGTCGTAGCAACCGGCACGCGCCACGTAGATCAGCAATTCGCCGGCTTCGACCCACACATTCAAGCCCAGATCGTGCCCGCCGACCGGCATCGACTCGCTTGAGTTTGCGCTGGGCGCGGTCCACACGACGTTGTACGCATCCAGCCAGACCAGCTCGTCCGCAGATACTTCACCGACCGCGACGACGGCCAGCAGCGTTGCTGTCAAGGTTCGTTTCACCATGTTTCGTTCTCCCGTGCGATGTGGCTCCAAGGCCGTTGGGGTTCCATTTTGGAGGGTCACCCTGCCGCTTCACAACCCCGGTCTCAGCAGAACAATGCGGACCCTTCCCCCCGTCAGTTGCTTGCAAGTGGTCTATGAGCGTAGCGATGTTCTCGCGTTCGATCGCCTCCATGCGGCGGCGTTTCTCGAAAAAGTGGTTGTACTTCCGCACTTCGTCGTCGGACCAGGCGTGGGCCTCCGTGTAATCGCCGCAGTAGGGTACCAGCAGGTCGATCCAGCAGGCGAGCTTCTCCAGCTCTTCGCGCGAGAGCGTCACATCGTGATGCCCCTGTTCGAGCATGGCCATCATCCGGCTGGTGGCCGCACCTGCATGGTAAGGCGGCAGCAGCGACGGCACCGACTGGGCACTGATCCAGTCGACTACCGGATGCGGGGCGAACACACGGGCGGAAAGCGGCTCGTAGCCGCCCCGCCAAGGCAACGCGAGCATCTCCTGAAGCGGCATGACGTTGTCGGCGTCGCGGTCGGAGCGGGTGAGGTTCAGGTAGGCATCGCTCCACATCCGCTTGGCGTGCCGATCGTGGTTGAGCTGGCCCAACAGGCTGAACGCTCGCAGATCGTCCTCGCGGCCGGCGGACGGCGCCTCGCCGGTGACGATCGATCGGTCGTGGTGGCAGGAAATACAGTGGCGGTCAAGGATGGGCTGGATCTCGTTGGGAAAGCTGAACCCTCGCGGCGGCCCGTAGAAGGGGCGCAATGGCTGGGCCCCAACGCTCATGGCCAGGGTGGGCCCGGCGTGCGCCGGCGGTGTGGTGTTCTTGTCGTCATGACAACCCACGCACGAAAAGGTCTCGCCCGGCTGCAACGTGGACCAGCTTCGCATCGTCTGGACCGCATAGCCGCGCTGGTCGAGCGCTTGGAAATAGACGGGCGTGCGTGCGGGCACCTCGAAGAACGCCGAGCCGTCGGCGTACACTTCCGTCTCGCCAAGGACCACCTTCACGTCCCAGCTTCCATTGCCCACGGCGATCGGCGTGCTGGGGTGCCCCTGCCCGCCAGGGCCCCGGCCGAACAGTTGTCCCACGCCGGCGGCCCGGTACTCCAACGCCACGACGCGCAACCGGCGGATCGTACCCCGGTCCACGCCCGCCAGGGCCATGCCGCCATAGATGTCCTGCATGTAGTAGGTGCCGGTGTCCTTGCGATAATCGACCATGCTGGGCCGCTGGTGCGGGCGCGGGCGCGACACGAGGGGGATCGGCTGGTTACAAGAATTGTCAGGGGCGTTCACGAGCAGCTCTCGGTTTCCGTCGATGTCCATCCAGTAGATGCCGAACTTCGGATCGTGGAACTGGGCCGGGCGCCCGCGGCGCGGCCAGCCTTGGGGATGATACGTGACGAGAAACTCAGTCTCGTTCAGCGGGTAAGGATACTGGAACAGATCGCCTTCCTGCCCGTAGGCGTCGATCCGCTCGGCCCGCGTCTGGCGCACCGGGGCAATCAGTTGCACACCGGCGTCTTCCTCGCGGCCCAGTGCCGGGTCGATGATGCACAGCTTGCCCGCCTGGAACGAATGGTGCCCGGTGGCCACTGCCAGCACCTTCTGCGTGCCGGGGATGCCCCGGGCATGGAGGATCGTGGTGGGGAACCACGAGTTATTACCGTAAAACGCGGTTTGCCCGGTCCCGTCGGGAAACATCTGGAACAGCGGCTGCGGGAAAAGCTGGCCGCGGTCGTTGTAGTCCCAGCGGGTGTACAGCACGCGGCCGTCGTCGGTGACGGTGGGAAAGTTCGTGTGCACCTGGTCGAAACTGATGCGGCGCAGGAACCGGCCGTCGGCGTCGCATGTGTACAGGTTGCTCACTTCGGTCCACCAACAGTCGACCGTTTGTACGCAACGGGTCGAATTGAACAGGATGTGGCCGTTGGGCAGGTACACGCCTTCGTAGTCGGCAAACCCCAGTCCGAACGTGAGCTGGCGGACCTCGCCCGTGGCCATGTCCATGTCGTACAGGTGGTAATCGTCCTCGCGGTCCGATTGCTTCCACGCGAACAGGACGCGTTGGCCGTCGTAGGAGACGTCGGGGTTGCGGATCACGCCGTCAGGGTCGTCGATCAGCGTGCGGACCGAGGCGAAGAGGCCGTCGAGTTCCAACATGCAAAGGGCGCTGCCGGGGTGGAAGTGGCGTTCGTGCTGGGCGTCGGACTGTCCCTCGGTGTAGGCGTAGTGCGAGCCGCCCATGTTGTAGTGCTTGGCGAACACCACGCGGCGGAGCATTTCACGATGCGGCGCCAGGCGTGCGGCCCGCCGCGCCACGGCGGCGTCCAGGTACAGCTCGGCCCACTGCCGTGTCGGAGCCGGCCGCGCCGCCAGCCGATCGAAACGCACCCGCAAACCAGCCAGCGTCTCGCCGCCGCCCCGGGCTTCGATTTGCCGGAGCACTTTGGCCGCCTCCACCTGGCTGGCGGCGGTACCGGAAACCACGTCGACGATGCCCACGTCGATGTACTGACCTCCGGTCGTCTGATGGCAATACACGGCCAGGGTGTTGCGGCCCGGGCGGAGCAGGCGGCGGGCTTCTTTCGAGAGGGGAACGCGAAAGTAGTCTTTCACATACCCGCTGAACTCCGCGATCTTCTTCCCGTTCAGGTAGACCAGCGTGTCTTCATCGTGGTGGATGACCAGGTGCGGGTCGGCCAGTTGGGTCGAGTCGAGTTCGAAGGTACGGCGGAGCCAGATGTCGGCCGTGCGCCACTCGGTGCCAACGACCGTCCCGGGCGTGCCTCGCGTGCCGAAGCCACCTGACCCTTCCCGCCAGCCGGAATCGTCGAAGTCCTCGGCGAACCAGTCGCCGGCCGGTTCTTCGAGGGTGAATCGCCACGCTTGGACTTCACGCTGCGAGGTGGCGGCCAGCGGACGGAGTTCGCTATCGGGGACGAAGTCCCGGTCGATCCAATCGGCAATGGCCTCGAGCACGAGGCGGTCGGCGGTGTGCCCGGCGGCCAGTTCCCTGGCTTGTTTGGCGGCGGCGGGCCCATCGGCCGCCAGCGCGGTGATCAACTGCCCGTACCAGGGCCGGCCGGCGAAGTAGCCCGTCGCCGACGGTTCCGGCCAGAGGTGCGTTATCGTTTCCTGTCCGCGAGCGTCCTTGCCCGGTTCTGGCCCCACGACCATGATCGCGATCAACATCGATCCGGCAGCAAGAGCCTGTTTCAGCATGTTATCAATCCTTCTTGGGAAACGAACATTTGCAGCGTTATGCCGGGCACATTGGGCCGCGTTTCGTGGTCAATTTATCTCGTGGTTGAATAAAAAAGTGGGACGGATTGCCAATCCGTCCTACTCTTTATGCAACCATGGGGTCAACGCAATTCCCAAAACCACCATGACGATTCCGGCGATCAGTCGGCGTTCACTCCAACGGAATATACGCCAGCGTATGCGGCGCCTCGTGCCCGGTGTTCACCTTGTCCTTACCGGTCACGACGTCGAAGCAGGAGACGACCAGTTTCCCGTTCCAGATGATCGGATCGCCCGGCTGGTCCAGGCCGCCGTCGGCGCCGTCGGTGTCGGGGCTTTGGGCCAGGACCGTGATGTTGCCCTTCGGATCGACGCGGGCGACGGCGTTGTTGGAGAAATCGGCCACGTAGATGTGGTCGTTCTCGTCAATCCAAATGCCATCGACGCTACGCATTTTCGCATGAACCATCTTCTCCTGGAACCGGGGGTGGTCCATAGGCGTATCAAAGTCAGTCTTCGCGAAGATGGTATTGCCGGTCACGTTGCCCTGGTCGTCGAAGGTGATCTTGTGCAGGGCGCCATCGCCGAAATTGCCGACGAACAGGTTCCCCCGGCTATCGAAGTCCAGCCCGTCGGCCCCGTACTGGCAGTCGCGATTGGTGGTCACGAACGTAGCCAACAGGTTCTTGTCTTCCAGCGTGTTGCTCAGCGCGATGTTCTGGTCGTCGACCCGGAAGCGGTACACGCTGCTGGTCAGCAGGCCATCGTCCCGCTTCACTTTCGGCATGAGGCTGACGGTCACGTACACGTGGCCATCGCGCACGCGGACGCCGTTCGGATGGCTGATCGAGTGAGCGATGACCGTCATCTTCTCGATCGTGCCATCGTGCCGCACTCGCATTCGCAGCAGGCGGCCCTGGTTGATCTCGCCGTGCTGGCCGTTACCGGTGGTCCAGTTCTGGTTGTCGGCCACGTACAGGTCGCCGTCGGCGTCAAAGGCGATGCCCATCGGCGCCGCGCGGCCCGTTTCGGCCAGCGTAGGGAAGTTGAACCAGTGCTTCACCTCCAACTCGGGTGTGACCTTGACCAGGCAGGCCGGTTTGCTCGGGTCGGCGAAATTGGGGCATGCCACCACCAGGTTGCCGTCCGGGTCGATGGCCAACCCGTCAGGCGTGGGGCACGAGTCGGGCAGGGTGACCAGCAGCCGCGATACTTGCAGGTGCTCGGGAACCTCGCCACGGGCCGCACCGCCCCACGGCAGAAGCAGCGCCGCCAAGACGATCACCGATAATCCATATGGCAACACGTGACCCGCCCTGCCCGCTGGCCACGGAAGGCCAAGACCCGCCAGACACTTTCGGGCACGGGTGAATGTCTCATGGGCTGCAGCAAACAATTGTTTCATGGTAGCTCCTCTCAGGAACGGTGAAACACGACAGAAACGATACTGACGTGCATTCTACCCAGATTCGATGAGCGAAAAAGGGGACGGGGGTCTTTTCGGTCATCCCTAGCGTTTCCTTGGGGGGACCGTAGGGAAGAAAGTGCCGGTCACCGGGAATTGCTGCTGCTGGCGATCAGCTTATGCGCCACATCCTCATGAACCCAGCGAAGTGCAACTGGAGCGACGCGGACGACGGCGCGTGATCGTGGCCTACTGCCACAATGCATCGATGATGGCGACCGTCTCGTCGACCAGCATTTGTCCGCCCGGGGGGCCGATGACGTTGCTCTGCGGGATGGCGGAATACGAGCCGCCTGCTAAGGCACGCTCCGTCGGCAGATAGCTGCCAAAGCCGGACATCTGCAGGATGAACGTCTGCGTGGCTTTCGAGCGAGCTTTGATGCGGATCCCGTACTCGCAAAACAGCTCGAACGGATTGCTGCAGATCACTAGATCGCCGAGCCGGACCACATGAATCTCGACGGGATACGTTGCGTCGGGGTTTTGCTGCAGTTGCTCGTAACGTTTCACCACGCCATGATGCCAATTGCGGGCCATGAAGGCCACGCGAGCGGCGGTGGCGGGATCCTTTTCGACCTGAGCGACCACCTTGTTGTACTCGGCCAACGCGTGTTGATATTGGGCCTCGGTGATCTTATGCAGCGGTAACGGCAACGTCACAACGACGTGTTTCAAGACCGGGTCAGCGAACTTCTCCTGCTGGACCGCGTCGAAGGTCTGACTGACCGACAGGTCGATCCGCCGAGCCAATTCTTCCATTTCGTTGATGCCGCGCAGTGCGCGCATCCGGGCGTTGGCCGCTCGGTGCAGAATCGGCCGCGGAGCGATTTCTCCGGCCGCCGCTCCCCAGCCCAAAACGACCAGATCTTCCCCGTATCGGGCCTGCAGCTTTTCGCGTACCGGAAGCCAGAAGTCCGCGTTGATGGCCGACTGGCCTTCGACCACTTGGGCCGGGCAGGCGACATTGATCGCGATCGCTTTCAGGTTGTCCCGCTGGTCGTAGAAGAAAATCGAGCCGATATCGTCGTCGTCCATACCTTCCAGATTCATGAAGTCAGGCCGGTTCGTGTTGCCGTACATCTGTGCCGAGCCGTCCGCGTAGACAGCTCGACGCCCAAAGCCGATGCTGTTCCGATCCAGTCCGTACGACATCTTCCCCGGCGCGATGTCGTCCCAGGCGGCCACGATGCCGTCGCTGATCTTGTCGGCCAGAAACGCGATGGTTTCTTCGACGGTCATCGTCTGGTCGTTGACGGGGATGCCCGGGGTTCCGGGCACGAGCACGGGAGCGGTGTGCGTATGCGTCGCGGTCAGCACCATGGTTTGGACATCGATCGAATCATCCTTCTCCGCCACCGCATCGCGGATCGCCTGGACGAAGACTTCGGGCAACTGCAGCAGATCCAGCGAGACCAAGGTGGTCCGTGCGTCGCCGGACTTTAGCGCCACCACGTTCGCCGTCAGCGGCGTGTCTGGTTTCGTACAAAGCCGCATCGCGAATTGCCCCCACAGGGCCACGGCCTTGTTCGGCGTGATGTCAACCGACGCCGCACCGACCTGCAATTCGGCACCGTACAGCAGGGCGGGAAAGACCAGCCAGACAAGCAACACCTTACAAATCGAGGGGAAGATACCACAGACGGAAGACACTTTCATGGCCGGCTCCTTTTCCAGAGGATGCTTGTGAGATCGAACAAGATCACGCGTACCGCAGGCGGTTGGTCACCGAATGCTTGCATTAGCAACGGCCGTCGCAACCGGACATCGGTCCAACACCATTGTCCTTCCGACGCACGGTGAAGCAACCGGCCAAAGGTTTTTTGTCCCCGCACCGCCCCCCGGATCGACCTTGACCGCCGATTTTGGACGGCAGATCTGGTATACTGCCAATCGAATGGCAGTATGCACCTTATGGCTCAGGAAACAACGCGTATGAGCGAGTATCAGTATTACGAGTTCCGGACGGTGGATCGATCGTTGACTCCGGAGGAGATCGCTGAGCTGCGGAAGCTGTCCGGTCGTGCGGAGATCACCTCCACCAGTTTCACCAACACGTATTCGTACGGGAGCTTTCGCGGCGATCCCGACCGGATGATGGAACGGTATTTCGACGCTTTCGTCTACGTCACCAACTGGGGCACACGGCACTTCATGGTCCGGTTGCCGATGCGAGGCGTCGATCTGCCGGCGATCGAGGCGTATGCTGGCGGCGGGCTGTCGTTTTGGATCAAGGGCGAATTCGTGATCCTGTCGTTCGTGTACGCGGGCGAAGGTGATGGGGAGTGGGTGGACGGTGGTGAGTGGATGCCCGGCCTGATCTCGCTGCGGGACGAACTGCTGAACGGCGATTTCCGCTCGTTGTACCTCGGTTGGCTGAGCGGCATCTATGGTGATGGTGATGTGGACGATGACGAGACCGAACCGCTCGTACCCGCGGGATTGCGGACGCTGACCGCCGCGCAAGATGATCTCGTGAGCTTCCTGCGAATTGACGTCGATTTGCTGGAAGCCGCGGCGGAACGAAGTGCGGACCGCGGAGCAACTGGAGCCTCGCAAGCAGAACTTGCCGAATGGCTCCGGTCACGGCGGACAGAAGAGAAGGAAGCTTGGCTGCTAGAACTGCTCGGGCCATCGGCGCCAGCTTGTCGATCGGAGGTTCTGTTGCAGTTCCGCGAATCGCTGCAAGTGGCCTGTGACCAGCCGGAGGCAGAAAGCCTGCCGCCGCGCACCTGCCAGCTACTGCGCGAAGCGGCCGAGGCTCGAGAACAAGAAGCCGAACGCCGCCGCGCGGCGGAGGCCGCCGTCACGAGAGAAAAAGAAGCCAAACAAGCCGCGAAGCTCCGAAACCTGGAACTGAACCGATTGGCACAAAGCATCGATGCCGCCTGGGAGGAAGTCGAACGAAGAGTCGCGACGAAGCAGGCAAACCAATACGACCAAGCCGTGAAGGAACTGACCGATCTGCGCGACCTGGCGACACGGGACGGGCACATCGAGCAATTCGATACCCGTCTTCTGGAGTTCGTCCGCCGTCACGAGAGAAAACACGCTTTTCTTAAACGCCTCCAGAAAGCCGGTCTGATGACCTGATCGGTCGCCGGGACGATGGCTTTGGTATGCTGCTGGTCTCACCCGCCGGTGGCTTCAAGCTGCGTGCTGCCGCCGCGGGCACGGTTGGCGGGGTCGTAGTACTCGTAGACCTCGGCGTCCGGTACGGTGACGGTGACGGGCATCGTCGCGCGCAAGCGGTACCGCAACTCCAACGATTGGCCAGGATCCAGACGCCGCAAGTACAGAATCGCCTGGCGTGGTGTGATCTCGTATCGAGCGATCAACTGCGAACCAACTAGCTCCTGCAAGTCGCTGGCGTCGATGCTAAAGCCTCCAGGGATCGGCAAGTCCAGGATCACCATCGGTGCGGGCTCGGGCAACAGATTCTCGACCGTGGCCACCGCCGACACCGTCTGGTCGACCTCTAGACGCTGACGATCATAGACGACATCGACAGATAACCGCGGTTGCTCGGACGGAGCTTCTTCGGAAGGAAGCTCGGGAACGTGGTAATGGAAGGCGACTTGGTAACCGACCGCCGCCTGGCTGTGATCGATCAATTGCAGCTCGTATCGGTTGCCCGGCGACAGCAGATCGCTCAGATCGACCATCTGAAGCACCTCGGCCTGATCGGCGGGGATCACCAGTTCGCGGACCGATTCGCCGCCCAAGACGATGTCGATCCGTCGCGGCTGATCGTCGCCCAACGGTGCGGTGGCGCCCGCCAGCAGGACTCGCAGCGCCAGCACGGTGGCCTGAGTCGAATGCCAAGTTCCTCGTGCGTCTTTTTGTTCGACCAGCCACGTGAGCGCGGCCCGCGCGGTGGCCGGGGCCTGATGGGTTTTCAGCAGCGCCATCGCGGCCAACGCGGTGGCTTCAATGTCACCGGCCCGTCCCGCACCATAGAAGGTCGTGCGCTGTCCGGCGGCTTGTTCCCACCAAGTGAGTTTGCCATCGTCACTGACCTGTTTCATCGAATCCAAGTGGGCCGCGTAGGCCTCCAATCGACTCTCGCTTGGGTCGATCGCCACGATGGCGTTCATGGTCAACGCCAGCAGATAGGGGCCGGGTATAGACTCGGGCGGATGGCTCAGCAGATAGTTCAGTGTGGCGACCGCTTGAGCGTTTTTCGGTTGATCCTGGAATACGGCCCACGCGATATAGGCGGTGGCAGCCAGATCGGGTGTGCCACCTCGGTACACGCTGCCGGCCAGGCCGTCGTTCAACATGCCGGCCTCGCTAGGCCACGAGCCATCCGTGCGTTGTTGGGCCAACAACCAATCGCGAGTCCGCTGGATCACTTGCGGATCGACATCGTGCACTTTCGCCATATCTTGGAACTGCATCAGCCCGTAGGCGGTCAACGTGCGGTTGGCCGGCGGCCTGCCGAACCAATCGAATCCACCACCGGCGATTTCAAAACTCAGCAGCCGCTGGTAGCCCAGGTGGATATACTGCCGCGCCTTGGCCTCGACCTCCGGTACCTCCTTCCCCGTCGCACGCAGGTACTGCAAGGCCAAGACGTTGGGATAGGTCGTCGACGATGTTTGTTCGAAGCACCCGTAAGGCATCCGGAAGATCGCATCCAATCCCTCGACCACCTGACTGAAACTGGAGGGGTACAGCTTGACGATCGCTCGGGCACTGCCGTCGATCGCCTCGGCGGGTACATCCAACAGGATATCGATCGGTGAATCGCCCAACATGCCACTGGTCAGTTCTTCGACACGGCGCCCATCGGAAACCACCTCGATCTCGCGGCGGATGGCATCCGACACTCCGGCCGCCACTGCGGTGATCTCCAACGAATGCCGTCCGACTTTCAAGACTCGTAGCGGGAAGTGCAACGAGCGAATCTCGCCGGGCTGCAGTTCCAGGGTCCGTGTCAGGGCGGGGCCCCGCTCAAGCGACGTCGAGTGGTCGACCGGTTCGGCATTCTCCGGGTTCTCCGTGTCGTCCGTGGTGGCAACCTCTGAATCGTCCAAAGGCTCGAACCAATCGGCTTCGGTCAAGGTCAACGTGACCGTCTGGGGATCGTCCAGATAGTTGTACACCACCACCGGGACGCCGACCCGATCGTTACGAGTTAACGCAACGGGCAGATTCAAGTCGACGAAGAACGGTTGAAACACCCTGATCGGGAACTCGGCGGCGCCCAATTGGCCTTCGGCGGAAACGGCGCTGGACGTCAGCCGCCACGTGGTGATCGAATCGGCCAGGTCGACTTCCAGCGTGGCGTGGCCGTTGTCGTCGGTGATCAGTTCCGGGCGCCAGAGCAGTGTCTCGGGAAACCACTCGCGCACCCGTGGCGGAGCAGCCATTGCGTCACTGCTGGCCGGGTCCATCGGCATCGCCAGGTCATCCGTCGTCGCGGGGGCACTTGCCACTGCGGCGTCTGGTGCGGCTTGCGAGGCGACGTCTGGGGTGCCGCCGCTGCAGCCTACAGTTACCAGAATAAAGAGCAGGAGGACGCCGATCAGCAGCAAACTGATCAGGCAACCAATCGCGGCGACGACGATCGCGACGATTATCAAGAACGCTTTCGGCCGGAACATGACGAGTCCGACCGCGGCGGCGACGATCCATCCGGTCGCGAACCACCACCAGGCGATGGCGACGGCATTCAGACCGTCGGCACGATGCGCCGCAACCTCGCGAGCCCTTTCGGAAAAACTGTTGGCAGCCAGCGTAAACGGCATCGAGCGCGGCGTGCCATTGGTTGCATCCGGTCGCTCTATGATCACTATCGGTTCCACCAGGTCCCGTCGCCCGCCGCGGCCCGGTGACTTAGGGGCCGACGCAGAGACGAAGGCGGTGGGCAGCGCCGCCGCGCCTTCGAACCCTGCGGCGGTAGCCGAAAACAGAGCCTGCTGCCACTGCATCCGCTCGTCGATCGGCAGTTCGCTGAACAGGGTCGGCGACCAGCCCGGATAGATCGTGTACACCGGTTCCAGCAACTCCTGCTCGAGCAAGAAGAACGTCTGCTCCAGATTCGACCGTTGCCCCAATACCGAATACACCGCCTCGTCGACCGCCTGCAGGCTGAGCGCGCCGGGAACCGGTCTTCCGTCGGGATCGGTCAGCGACAATTGAATCGTGGCCCGAACGCCCGGCCGGTACTCGTCCTGATCCATGGTCGCCCGAATCTCGATCTGCCTGGCCTGTTGGACCAGCAGCGTGCGTGTCTTGCGGACCGGCAACCCGGTGGCGCCAAAGCGATAGGCCATCAGCTCGAGGGTACCGAATAGTTCCGGCGGGAGATCGAGTTCCAAGCTGCCTCGGCCGTCCCGCATCTCGATCTGGCTGGACAACATGGTCTGGCCGTCTTTCAGCAGGTCGATCCACACCGGCTGGACACCGCCGCCCAGGGCGGTCAACACCAACGTTTCGCCGCCCGTATAGACGGCCTTGTCCGGTCGCACCAGAAAATCGCTGCTGGCCGTGCCGCACTGCAACTGGATCGTCCGCCGTCCGGTCCGTCCCTCCGCATCGGTCGCTTTCACAGTCAAACCGAACCGTTGCGATGTGGGCGTGACCTCCAGCTCGGCCACGCCCAGCGAGCTGGTCTGCAGTTCGGTCGATACCCCCTCAGCCACGATGCGGGTCTCAGCCGGTCGTCCGTCGGCATAGCTGGTGATCAGATACACCGTGTTGGGTACGCCCTGGACCAGCGTTCCACCTTCGGGAATCACCGTCACCTGAATCGGTTCGGAGGAGACGATGCGCGACGTACCGACCGCATGTTGTTGTCCGGCCCGGTCGGTCACGGTCGCCGCCAGCAAAAATCGGGCTTGGCCGCTTTCCTGCTCACGTCCGACCATTCGCGAAGGCAACCGGAACGAAAACTGGGCCCTTCCTTCGGCGTCGGTCCGGGTATCGATGGCTGCCAAGGTCGTTGCCCCAACCTCCATCGCCCGGACCTCGATTTCTACACTGCCATCGGAAACCGGTTTGCCGAAGAAGTATTCGGCTTGCACGGTACCGCGGACCGTTTCGCCTGGCGCGTAGAAAGACTTGTCCAACGTCAGGTCTACCTTGAACTTGGGCAGAACATACTTTTCGACCCGGACCGTGACCTCGCTGGTCGTCGATCCGACGACGCATTGGATCCGATAATCGCCTTCGATCGCTTCGCGAGCCAGCGGGCAATCGGCCGACGTGATGCCGAAGCGGCTGGTCGCATCGGTCTGCTTGAAGATCACATTGCCCTTGGGATCGGTCACCGTGAACACCACGGCGTTGCCGGCCAATGGCTTCAGATCGGGCCGCTGCAAGGCCAACGCGCGGATGTGGATCGTTTGACCCGGCTGATAGACCGGTTTGTCCGTGCTGACCATCAAACGCCAATCGCGACGCAAATGGACCGTGCGGGTCAACGCTTCGGGAGTTCTGTGAGGCTGCGCCACCACACGCAACTCGTAGCGGCC
>REEF01000046.1 GCA_007695205.1 Planctomycetaceae bacterium | reverse complement strand
TCGTAACGAACGGCCAGGTGCGAGTCGAAAGCGCAAGATGCCGGCGCGACATAAGACCTGGAACCAAAACCGCCTTTAGTTCCAGGTCAAAGCTCAACCCCGTAGCACACTCGGAATCCCGCACTTGTGCCCTCGTTGCGAGCGGCAGATCGACAGCTCCTGGCGATGTCAGACCAGCTACCACCGCGGGACACGTGGATCCAACCCGATGACGGGCCCGTCGGATCGTTCACTGGCGAAATCGCGTAGTAATGCGGATCATACCAGTCCGCCCAGTCCGCCCAGTCCGCACACCACTCCCGGACGTTCCCGTGCATGTCAAATAGCCCAAACCCGTTCGGCCTGTAACTACCCACCGCTGTCGGACGGCCCAGCCACCGTCCCTCGCCGCGCGTCCCGTAAGGGAAGCTTGCGTTGCAGTTGGCTTGCTGTCCATCCAACACGCTGCCAAAGTGAAACGGCGTCGTCGTACCCGCGCGGCACGCGTACTCCCACTCGGCCTCGGTCGGCAGCCGATACTTCCGACCCGCTGAACGCTCCGCAGGCAATGCCGAAAGCCTCCGGCAGAACTCCACGGCCTCCTCCCAGCTCACTTGGTCCACGGGAAACCGGCTCGTGTCCATCCCCGAGACCCACTCGCTTCTGGCGCCCTCCTGGGAGAATGCACTCGGGTTCGTTCCCATGACCCGCTCGTATTCCCCTTGGGTCACCTCGTACACGCCAAAGTAAAACGGCCGGGTGATTCGAACAAGGTGCTGCGGCCCCTCTTTGCTTTCGCGCCCCTCCTCGTCCCATTCCGGCGAGCCCATCATAAACTCACCGGGAGGAATCAGCCGCAACTTCATCCCGATGCTATTGGTTAGCTCGACCGGGCGGCGGAGGTGTTCGGCCCACTCTTCCTGGTGGCGCCGAGCCTGCCGGGCGCCAAACGGAGCGATGGCGGGTTGCGGTGAATCGGGCGGGAATTTCCAGGCACTTGCCGAGCCGGGTGGTTGATCCGCGGCGGAAGGTTGCTGATCCACTTCCGGGCGTTCCACTGGCGCCTCGGCCTTTGTCGTCTTGCCCTCCGCCGGGACCAGCGCTAGGCGGAAGCCGAGGCCGTAGTCCCGGAACCCTGGCTCCAGCCCATTCCGGGCGGCCAAACGCTGGACACGACCGAGCCAGCTACAGCCGCGGACCACGCGGTGCGCGCCCGATGCGGGCCCCTGTGGATCGTCCATCGGCGAGTTCGCGTAGTAGTCCACGTCAAACCAGTCGGCGCACCACTCCCTCACATTCCCATGCACGTCATAAAGCCCCCACGCGTTTGGCTTCTTCTGGCCCACGGGACGTGTTCCATTGGAGTTGTGCCCGTGCCAAGCATACTCGCCCGATTGGTCTGCGTCGTCGCCGAAGCTGTAACGCGTCGTCGCACCTGCCCGGCCCGCATACTCCCACTCGGCTTCCGTCGGAAGCCGGAACTTCCCGACCGTTTCGCCCAACCGTTCGTTCAGCTTATCGAGGAACTCCTGGCAGTCGTTCCAACTGACCCGTTCCACCGGCTTCTCCCGGCCTAGGGACTCGCCGCTCGGATTCCTGCGCATCAGCGCCACCCACTGTTCCTGGGTGACCGGGTATTTGCCCAGGTAAAACGGCCGTGTGATCCGTACACGATGCTGAGGACCTTCTGAAGCAATCACTTGTCTCACGTTCTCCCTTTCTTGCTCGCCCCAATCCTCGGTCTTCGCATCGAACTGCCTTTGGACCCACTGGAGTTCCGACTCAGACGAGCCCATCAGGAACTCGCCGGCGGGAATCAGCACCATTTCCAGCGTTACTCCATTGCCCAGGTCGATGGTGATTTCCTTCTGCAGTAGCCCGGCTAACTCGCCGGACTTTTCTTCCTTGACTGCATCATCCCCAGACGTGCCACAGCCGATGGCGAGAAACAACACGGCGCAGATCAACGCCGCTCGTGTGATTCGTCGCATGGTAACCTCCAACGCAGAGAGAACGAGTTGTTGCAGTAGTCGAGCAGCGATACCTGCTGCCTATCCCCTGGCACACCTGCCATGCGGGTGTTCGCGCGGCCACAAGCGGCCGGCGGACGCTTGCTCGGATTTATCGCCATTCACTGCTCGTATTCTTCTTGGGGTAGGCGGTAGATACTATAGTACAACGGCCTCGCGATCCGTACCCATCGCTCAGGCCCTTGGTCGTGTATCTTCGCCCTCAGCCGTTGTCTTCACGTCCACCGCTCCCGCATGCGATTGCCAAATTGTGCTTCGGCTGCCAGTTATTGTTGTACGTAAACAAAACGTCGCCCGCCATGTTCTCCCGGCCGACTACGGTGTCCGGAAAACGGGTGATTGATTCAACGAATCATCCTTTACCAATCGCTCTAGCATTTTCAATATATGCTCCTGACCCTTTTGTTCCTCCCTCGCTCAGCTTTGCTCACTCGTCCGGCGGCTGGAACGGTTGCTTCCACTCCCACCACACTCCGTCATTGTCATTGAGTAAATGCTGGGTCTGGGTACGAACATCCGGATCTCTTGATTCCGCAAGCGCCTCTATCAACGGGAGGATGTCCCTGGCGAACGATTCGGGGTTTAGGCCGTTACACGGAGCATCTCCCAGACGAACGTAATACAATGCCTCCAACTGTCGGTTTACATTCGCACTGCGCAGCGCGTCCAGGATGCCTTGGTAGCGAGTCCAAGTCGGGGCATTCGATCGCCACCAGTCGCGCGCACGCACGACCGCCTCGTGAATCTGCGCTGCAGGCGTTTCTTTGAGGGACACAATTTCCGAGAGTGGCACGACCCGTTGCACTCTCATCGAAGCATCGAGGAACGTGC
>REEF01000278.1 GCA_007695205.1 Planctomycetaceae bacterium | reverse complement strand
ACTGACTGCTTCCTCCAGCCGCCGGACTGATCAGCCGGCCCCCACCGTGCCATCGATTGCTTGCATTGTTTCCGATGTAGTTGGACAGCGCCGCAGGTACGTTACCATCACTCATGTTGCGGAGTTGGTTGCCACGGTTGTTGACTTCCGGCCCCGTGTCGGATGGACAGCGGAACGTTCCCAGCGGCGTCTGAAGCAATGCGACACGATCGACGGGACTGCCTGCCGTGATCGCATCGGACAAGCGAAATCTTCCGGGAGTCAATTGGTCGTGCATGGGGGCCTGTTCTATGAACGGTAGCACGAACGAACCCCAACTCCATGAAGACTGATTTCCGGATTCCCAAGCGTTCGCACCGAAACCAGCTAAATAGCCCGACGGTAACCCTTTGTAGGTGTCGTGGTAGTTGTGCATTGCCAAGGCGATTTGTTTTAAGTTATTGGTGCATTGGGACCGTCGAGCGGCCTCGCGAGCGGCCTGGACTGCCGGCAACAGCAAGGCGACCAAGACTCCAATGATGGCGATGACGACCAGCAGTTCCACCAGAGTGAAACCACGACGATAGGTGCTTAACATGACTGCGTTCCTGATTTCAGAAATAGACGAAGACAAAGAAGACACCGACAGAGCTTTGCTTACCCCCGGCATCACGCGTTCCGCGCACTGTCCACTTTCGATAGGAACCAACCACCACGCCCCACAGTTCGCCCGAACGAACAGAACTCCCAACCGTAATCTAAGGCCATCATGGCCCAACGTCCCAGCTTGTGGTCGCCATTACTCCCCCCCCCCCCCCTTACCCCCCCCATCAACTCGCCCTATCTAAGCAGGGAATTGTCCGCTCATTTCTGCCGGAATCGCAGTCATTCTGGAAAGCCAACCACTCGGCCAGACACATTGTGGTCCTGCCAGCGGAAGGGGGAGGGGCGAATCCACCGTGAAATTGTCAGGCACCGGAGTTGCCATCGCGGGCGTCGCGTCGATCAGAGGTTTGCTCGCAGCTCCACCTTCAAGCGGTTCGGCGAAAACCGGGTAAAGCCAGCAGGAAGTACCCCCCCCCAGGTATTGCTTGGTGAAATCGGCCGAAGGGGTCGGCAGTCGTTCTCGGCCAAGCTGCTTTCCCTATTCTATTGGTTGATCGTTGCAAGCATTCGGATCACCGATCGCGCAAGATTTCCCGCGCGGCGTTGCGACCACAGGCACCGATCACGCCGCCACCGGGATGGCTGGCGGCACCGCACAAATACAGGCCGCGAAGTGGCGTACGGTGATCGGCCCAGCCGGGCACGGGGCGGAGGAAGGCCAGTTGATTCAACCCCATTGCGCCTTGCATGATGTTGCCGCCGGTCAAGCCGAAGGTGCGTTCCAGGTCCAGCGGACTGAGGATCTGGCGATGCTCGATGGCCGCCGGCACGTTCGGTGCGTAGCGAGCCAGCAACTGGATGCACCGATCGGCGAAATCCTCTTTATGGTCGTCCCAGGAACCTTCGGCCAGTTGATAGGGGGCATACTGGACAAAGATGGACATCACGTGTTTGCCCGCGGGGGCGACCGACGGATCGACGGCCGACGGCAGCGTCATCTCCAGGATCGGTTCCGTGCTGGGCCGACCGTACTTGGCATCGTCGTAAGCGCGTTCGATGGTATCCAAGTCCGGCCCGATGTGCATGGTGCCATGATGATGAGGTGCGATGCCGCTGGAGGGATCGGCCAGGAAATCAGGCGGTTCAGATAAAGCCAGATTGATCTTGGCAGACGCCGAACTGTAATCGATCCGATCGATGGCGGTCAGGAAAGCGTCGGGCAAATGTTCCGATTCGCACAAGCGCCGGAACGTTTGGTGAGCATCGATGCTGGAGGCGACCGCCGTAGCCTCGATCACCGTTCCGTCGCTCAACTGAACCCCCTGAACTCGACCCGCTTCCGCCAGGATGCGTTGGACGGGCGTCTCGCGTCGGATCGTGACTTTCAGATCCTGACAGGCGCCTTCCAACGCGTCGGCCAAGCCGCCCATCCCACCCTGGACATAGCCCCAAATACCTCGGGCGCCGCCCGCCGAGCCCATGACGTGGTGCAGTAGCACGTAGGCCGTGCCCGGCGCCGAGGGCGGCGCGAACGCGCCGATGATCGCGTCGGTGGCCAACGTCGCTCGCAAGACTTCCGTTTCGAACCACCGTTTCAGCAAAGGTTGGGCAGCCGCCGTCATCAACTCGATCGCATCCTGCAGATCGCCTCCCAAACGTCCCAACATCCGGTACATATCCCAGAGCCTCGCAGCATCTCGCAATCGCTTGCCCGCTGGGATGCGACGCTGTGACTTGGGCACCGGTAGCGGATCGGGCGCCGTTTGCGACAGAATCGGCTCGATCACACCGGCCACTCGCTCCAACATCGCTTCGTAACGTGGAAACGCCTGGGCATCCCGCTCGCTGAACTTGGCGATTTCCCGCAACGTGGCAGACTGGTCGGGCCCCATCAGCAGCGATCGCCCGTCAGGCAACGGAGTGTATGAGGAGGGACTGCGAGGCAGGATGTTCAGACCGTAGTCGTTCAGACGTAGCTGCTGTATAATCTCGGGTAAAAACAGGCTGATCACATAGGCGGCGGTCGAGACCCGGTAACCGGGCCAAAGTGCCTCGGTGGTACTGCAACCGCCCAACACAACACGACGTTCCAGCACACAAACCGATTTTCCCGCTTTGGCCAGGTAGGCTGCTGTCACCAAACCGTTATGTCCGCCACCGATGACGACACAGTCAAACCTTTTCTGCTCGGACATGGTATCCCCTTGATGAATTGCTCTCCGACCTAGATGAGTGGGAAGAACTGCTCGCTCTACC
>REEF01001091.1 GCA_007695205.1 Planctomycetaceae bacterium | reverse complement strand
TCACGGGTGGCGACAGCCTGAAGTTGGAAACACCCGGCCAGGGCTCTTGGGCGGTGTTGGTTCTGGCCAAGGAGCCGTAACAAAACCGCCCGCGTGGGTCGCCGCTCGGCGCGGGTCTCAGACCCCGCCGAAACCGCCGACCGTAGGTTTCCCGGGCCAGGTTGGTTACCGCCTCTAAGCAATAAAGGAGTTGCCATGACGGATCGTCCAGACGAACCCGACGCCGAGGAACCGATTGACGCCGAACTGGTCGACCCGGACGTGACGGGTCGCGAGGCGTACAACGTGATCAGTGATACCGTGACCGGTGTCAATGTGCGCGTCTCGGACAACGTCTTCCAGGCCATTGCCATTCTTGTCTGCCTGGCACTGGGCGCTGGTATCGGGGCGGCGGCCTTTCAAGAACGTGTTCCTGCCGCGTTGGTTGGAGGATTCATCGGTCTGGTCGTGGGACTGTTCGGCAGCGGGATATGGTTGATGTGCTATCGCGCGATACGGCATCTGCGCGGTCGGCATGATTGATGGCGATGGCGCGGCATCACCGACAAGCGTATGGCCAATAGCTTGAGCGAATCCGTCATGTCATCCTCCTATCTATTTGCATCGGTACCGTCGCTCGGCTGCCCGCGCAGGTAGAGGACGGGACGTTCCAGCGGCGGTAGCTCGATTTGCGTGCCGTCTTCGGGCTCCTCGATCAACATGTGCCATTGGCGCGGATCCGTGCTGCCGAGGGGGTGGCTGAGCGAGCGCGAGCCGATTTTGGTGAGTCCGTCGACGCCGTTGGCCAGCAGGAAGTTCGGCGTCCGCTCCACAACATACAGCGCCTCGCCGGGCAGGGCCTTGGCGTTCCCGCCATGTCCGAACAGGCGGACGTGATCGCAATCGCGCACGACCAGCATCGGCTGATTGCCTTCGTACTTGGCACCGAACACCGAAATGTACCGCGAATCGCGGAACTCGGCGGCGAAGTCGCTGGTGGCGTGTTGCGGGCTGAACTGATAGAAGCGCAGCGGCCCCTGCGCCCCGTCGACCAGCAGGTGGCGGTAGTGGGCGACGGCCCTGGGGCCGCGAGGCCAGAGCGCCGCGCGGAAGTTGTACCAGTTGCCGCCGCCGTTACCGGTGACCAGGACATGGGCTCCGTGCATCGTGCGCGTGCGGATCTCCACCGCCCGGAACACCGATCGTCCGCCGCAACGCCAATGCAGGGCTTGCAGATCGGGCGCGTCGTTGGTGCTGTGCATGCCGAGAAACGCCAGCACGGTCTCGGCGTTGGCCGAGTCGGCGGTCCGTACTAGGACCGGCAGGTCTTCGTCCGAGGCGAACGCCTCTTCGCCGGTGGCGACCAGGATTGACAAGTGCTGGCCCGATCCGATCAGCTTGGTATTCGGCCGGAGTTGCAGGGTGCGCGTGAGACGATAACAGCCCTTGGGCAAGAAGACGATCTCGTTTTCGTCGATGGCCCGCTGGAGTGCCTGGGTGTCGTCGGCACGACCGTCGCCCCGCGCCCCGTAGCGAGCTGCTTTGACATTCGCTGCTCCGGGGGATTCGAAGCTGGGGAATTGCGGCGACCACAGATGACGCGTCTGCAAATCCGCGGGCGGCGCCTCGCCTGCTTGCAGCTCACAGACGTGCTCGACGGGCCGTCCATCGACGTAGACTCCATAGCGGTATTCGTGCCCCTGATCGGTTTGCGGCCGGGCCGGATGAGCGTAGCACCGGACGCGAAGCCACCCCTGGGAGTCGCCCTCCCAGCGCATGGCATGGGCTGGATCGGCGAAGACCTTCGTCGCGCCGCGCACGTAGACGTTGTCCAGGTACACGCCGCGATCGGACGAGATGACGACGCGCTGCGACTGCCCCAGCGCAGCGCCGGTGAACTCGATCCGGCTGTCGACCAGCGTCAGTTGCCCGTGATTGGCGCGCAAGCGCGCGGCCGGCCCGCTGCCGGTGACCTGAATCAGCGGTCCTGCGCAGCGATCGGCAACGATCTTCAGCCCGGCGGCCACCAGCGTCTGCCGGCTGCTGCTGCGAATTGCGGCCTCGGTTTGACCCCGCAAGGTGAATCCGGTGATCGTCGGGGTGGGTTGTGTACCCGAAAGATAGCCGGTGAAATCCAAGCCGATACGTCCGCCGATCACCGTCACACCCGCGCTGCCGCCACCCGATCCGATCCCGCCTTGGATGCCGGTCAGGCCGTGGGTCGCATCGATCGTACAGTCCTCGATGGCCGAACCTTCGGCTGCCTGGTGCCGCACGGCGATAGCCCCGGGGTTGCCTTTGCCGATCACGATGTCCAGGTTCACCAGCATCTGGTTCATGCCGATGTTCGGCTGCTCGACCTCCGGCGGCAGGCCGTCGGTTACGCGGTCGGCCACGGTCGGGTTATGATACCCTCGCGACCAGAAGTGGACGAAATGTTTCGGCCGCGACGGATCGTCGAAGCCCGGCGAACGCGGCGCGAGGACGATCGTCGGGCGCTGCTGACCGGCCCGCGAACCGACCAGCAGGTTGGGGAAGCGATTCCCGCCGAAGACGCGACCGTTCGCCCGCCGGTACAGTTGCTGGACGCATTCCAAGGTGTCAGAAGCGAGATAGGTACCCGGTGGAAAGAAGCAGACCATCTGGTGATCTCGCGCCAGGCGGATGGCGGCCTGCAACGCGGCGGTGGAGTCCTCTCGGCCGGTGGGGTCCGCGTTGAACGGCGCTTTTGTAACATCCACCAAGCCAAGCGCGGAGGTCGGCCCATGCTGCAACTCGGGCGGCACCGTCAGGTCCAGCAGATCGGGAAACGGCTCGCGGATCGTCGGGTGCACGTACCGCAGATACGTCTCGTCAGCCCGAGCAGCACGGTTCTCGCCAAGCATCGCCAGCACCAAGACAACGATCATTTCCATTCGGTGAATATTGTAGTTTCCTGCAAGCATCCCGTGATCTCCTTCCGCGGAAACGGGGTCAGGTCTTGACTTATAACACATTGACTTTTCTGCCATGGCAAACTGCGCGTCCGATAAGTTATAAGTCAAGACCTGACCCCAATCCTGGCGGCGTGGCGAACAGATTCGTTGGGCCCCATCCGCGGCCGAGTCCCGGGGGGGTGCGGATGGCGTCGGTGACGAACTGTTTGGCCGCCCGGACCGCATCGACCAAGGTTTCGCCGTGTGCCAATCGAGCGGTGATGGCTGCCGAATAGACGCACCCGGTGCCATGCGTGTGGGGTGTGGTCAGACGCGGGCTATGGAAGGGAAAAATGTGGCCGTCAGCCAGAAGTACATCCACGGCATCGCCCTGCAAGTGCCCGCCTTTGACCAACACGTTGCGAACGCCAAGATCCGCGATGGCTCGAGCCGCTTCGGCCATGGCGGCCAGGCCATCGACCGATCGATTCGACAGCGCGGCCGCTTCGTGCAGATTGGGCGTGATCAGCGTCGCACACGGGAGCAGTTGTCGAATCAAGACTTCGGTGGCTTGTTCTTCGATCAGCCGTGCGCCGTGTTTGCTGATCATCACAGGATCGATGACCAGCGGGAAGTTGAATCCGGCGGCGCGTTGAGCAATCACCTCGATCACCGCTGCGTTGCCCAAAGCGCCCGTCTTGGCGGCGGCCGGCGGGATATCGCTCCATACTGCATCCAATTGGTCCCGTACCAGCGCCGGTGCCTGAATGTGCACCTGGCTGACCGTCTGAGTGTTCTGCACGGTCAGCAGCGTGACGACACTCATTCCATACACCCCATGTTGATGGAAGGTCTTCAGGTCGGCTTGCAGCCCCGCGCCGCCTGAAGGATCTGAGCCCGCGATCGTCAAAGCCACCGCTGTCATCGTTGCGTCTCTTTTCGAAAAAGCCTGATTTTGCCTTAGCAGGATTCTGCTGTCAATTCGCAGGCATTTGCAGGGATCCGAGCCGTCAGGGGGATTGAGCACGCACGGAGACATGACGACAATACCTGATGGTGAACGAAATGCCGGAGCAAACGGATTTTGGGCCACAACCGATCATCAGAGGGTTCTCGAAAAGGAGCGAGCAGGATGGCAAAGTCAGCGGATGGTGCAGGACGTAGTCGTAAGAAAAGTCGGAAGACCATGAGTGATCTATCGAAAGATCTATCGATGGTCGATGCCCGCTGGCTGGAACAACGGATTCGTGAAGCTGGCCAGCAGTTTGCCCCGGGCGATCGCGAATCGGCCGTGAAAGCTGCTCAGGATCTGGTCTCCGAAGCTTCCCGCCATCTTCAATTTGACCAGCGTTGGCCACTGGTTCGGCAGGCCATCGAAATCTGCCCGGAATTCGCCGAATCGTTTGTCTGTCTGGCGGAAGCAGCGCCGACCAGCCAGGATGCCGAAAAATTCTATCGGCTGGGAATCACGGCGGTCGAGGCTGCGTTGGGTGGGCCCGACCAGTTAGCTCGATGCGGGAGCGTGTTCTGGAACAAGCCGAACGGTCTGTCCTATCTGCGGGCTCGCTACGGACTGGCTCAGACCTTGTGGGCCATCGGGCAACAGGACCGGGCGATCCAAGAATGTCACGAACTTTTGGAGTTGAACCCGGAAGATTACCTCGAATTCCGATATCTGCTGGGTGGCTTCTACGGTCAGACCGGTCAATATGATCGTTGGCAACAGTTGCTGGATCGTTACACCGACGATTCGGTCGACTGGTGGTTCAGCCGAGCGTTGTTGGCCTTTTACCGTCACGGAGATGCCTCAGAAAGTTGCCAAGTGTTGCAGCGTGCCCACGCCATCAATCCGCTTGTGGCCGCGTACCTTCTGGGCGATCGATCGATGCCGGACGATCAAGGCGACTTAGAGGCTTGGATGCAAGACACGGACGCGTTCGCCTATGCAGACGAATCCTCCAGCTTCTGGCGAAGTGCACCGGGCGCATTGGCCTGGATGCGACGCACCCTGCGTATCGGACTGCCCGACTCGCGACGTGTTGCACGGCCCTCGATGCAACGCCTTGTGGATACCGTCGCGGAACTACCGCAAGCGGAAGAGATGGTCTGGCAAGTGGACTTTCGCCGCACCCAGATAGGTTGCCCGCCGGATTGGGAAGGCCCGCCACCCTGGGCTTTGATCATCACGTGTCCCCAGCAGAACGATCTGCTGGTCCTGGATACACTGGACGATGAACGGCCTGCGGCCAAGGACGTACTGATTCGATTGCTAGAGACCATGGCCAAATCAGGCGACGGCGATCCGCAGCGTCCCGAGATGATTCAGGTACGCCGCAAACAGTTGGCCAAGAGCTGGTCGCCCAAGCTCGATATGATCGGCATCGAGTGCGAGTGGGTCGAGGAACTGGATCATGTCGATCATGTCATGAAGGGTTTGCAGCAAGTGGCCCGAGTTTGCAGCCAAACCCTGCAAGACTTGGACGAATCGATCGACCAGATCGCCGATCTGACGATCGAGCCGGGTGAGGTATGGCAAGCCGACATCCGGCGACTGGCCACCTGGGTCACCGAAGACGGCGTACCCCGCCGCCCATCGGCCGCCCTGGTAACCAGTTCTCCCGAGAACTATATTTTGGCTCAGCATGTTTGCTTAGAGGAACCCAGTCCCGAAGTGATGATCCGCACCATCGCGGCGGCCATGCTCACGCCCACGACCGGCGCGCCGCATCTGCCCGGAGCGATCGAAGTCTGTTGCGACCAGACTTGTCAAGCGCTGCGTGCCAGGTTGGAACCGCTGGGAGTCGAATGTCGATCGGTGCCGGTCTTGGAACACTTGGACTTCGTCTATAGCGAACTGGAACAGGGTCTGTCGACACCTGGCGGCATGGCGGCTCTGATCGATGTACCGGGCGTGACCTTGGGACACGTGGCTGGTTTCTTTGATGCGGCGGCCCAGTTCTACCGTTGCCAGCCTTGGCGACTGACGCCCCACGACCGTCCGCTCCGAATCCATTGCAACCGGTTCCGCAACAACACCTGGTACGCCGTGGTGTTGGGCCAGTCGGGATTGACGTGCGGGTTGATCATGTACGAGGACCTGGCGTTGCTGGAAGCGATGCTGTACGACGCGGAAGAGGCCGATCGTCATCAGTCCGGGATCTCGGTGATGTTCGGCGAAGCATTTGATCTTGCCATTCGCGATCTGGATGCGGCGGAGAAGCACGGCTGGCCGGTCGCCAGCGAGGAAGCCTATCCGTTGATCTTGCGGATCAATCCCGGGATGTCCATGCGTCCGCCTTTACATTGGGAACTGGAATTGACGGAAGCCTGCCTGCGTGCGATCCCTGCTTTCTTGCGGGACACGACGAAAGACGAGACCGTCCAGACGGTTCCTACCGCAGCCGGCAACGTGGAAGTATCCCTTGCCTGGCAGCGATAAGGTGGCGGTTTCATCGCTCGGGACGTGGACCGAACAATTGTTGCAGGCCACGTCCGATCCCCTGTTCCAATGCGCCGCTGGCAGCGTCCCGCATCATCTGCTGGTTCAGATCGGTCAACGCACGACGATCCGTCTTTGGTTGCGAGAAAGAACCCTGGACCGGCAGTTGCAGCGTCGTGCCCTTCAGACCCTGCAGCAGTCGTTTGTCGGCGATCCAGCGATCCTGGATCGGCACCTCGGCCATCAAGGCCAAGGTCTGATCGAAACCGACCGAACCGCTGGTGCGAAGGACCAAATCCCCTGCCATGACGGTCAATCCCCGATGATGCACGCGACCTCGTTGAACTTCGAAAGGCACCTGCTGCTCGGGCAGCACCAGCCAGGTCGTCGCTTGGTCGCCGCGATTCGATCGGCTGCTATCGAGGATCGTGCGGACCTGCTGTGCCGCACCCAGGAATTCTTGAGCGAGCGGACCGGGACCAACTCGGCCCCCGTGGATCGTCAACACGCCTCGAGCGGCTGTCATCGTCGAATCCGGTACGGGGACGGTGGCGTTATCCAGGGTCAGTGAAAAGGTGCCCTCGGCACGCGTCGCATCCGACAGGATCGGCGCAACGTATTTCAGCCATGTCTCGCATAACTCGGGCGAGATGTGAACGTTCTCCAGCAGGGGACCCTGGTCCAACATCAGTCGGACGGGCAGCGCGGATAGATCCAATCGAGGCTCAGCGAGAATACGTCCCCGGCTGACCGGCACATCCAACGGATCCAGTTGCAGCACGCTGTGGCGAAGCGTCGCCTGCAGATCGGCCGGGCCTAATTGCAGACCGTGCAGATCCACCGACTGCCAACCGGCCCGAGCGCTGCCTCGCCAAGCCGCAGGCACCAAGGCCGCCGTGGAAACGGTTGCCGCCTGGGTTCGGGAACTGCTGGTCACGAGGGACGTGGAGTTGGCTGTCGCGCTGGCCGACCGCAGCGGGCCGGCGATTTGAAACCGACCTTGCTGACGTCCGGCCAGTCGGATCGATTCGCCGAGCGACGCCTGCAGGTTGCGAGTGACGGCCGCCAGATCATATTCCAGCGTCCCCTGCAGATCGGCCTCCGCCTGGTCCATCAACCGGTCGATCTGGCCTTGTACCTCCAACTGTAACTCGGAAGCCGCGATGCTCAGCCGGTCGATATGCAGCCGATCGTCGGCCGAATCGTACCGCTGGCGTCCCGCGAAACGAATCGAGGCCTCGCGCCATATCTCCTGCCATGATTGCGGCAGCGAAACCGCGCGCACAGGAACTCCCGCCGCCAGTTGATCGCGTGTCGCATAAGCAAAGTCGACCACGTCCATCGTCCAATCCAGTTGCGTCGACCGATCGTCATGGGTGGCCAGTACGGTACCCGTCGCTGAGCCATTCAGCCGACTGGTCGCCACCTGGTCCGGCGCCTGGAACCATCCAGCCAGGCGGTTGAGATCGCCACGATAACCGATCGTTCCACGAATGCTGGTCCGGTCCCCCGGTAACTGAATTTGGATCTCTCGAGCCCGCAACGCGACGGTCGAACTGGTCAACGTGGTATCGGCAGCGTTCAAAAGGTTCGCGTCCAGATCCCAGAAGCCCGCCGTTTCCATTCGGACGGTCGGTTCGTCCAGGAATACCCCTAGGTCCCGGTTTTGGGCGCGCAGGTCTCGGACAACCAGACGCATCGGTTCGGCCGCCACACGCTGGGGATCGACGGTCGCGTTGGCCATCAGATCGATCGTCCCCGAAGCCTGCCAACCTTGCAAGTCGACCATCGGTTGCAGGCGGGGCAACCAGGTCTCCAGAAGACCGTGGGCCTGAAGCTGTAGCGGCCAAGATGCTTGCGGCCAAGGCAACCGAACCGCCTCGGTCAATCGCACGGTCAGCCGGTCTTTCGCGGAACGCAGATCGAAACTGGCGACAGGAATCTCGGTAACTTCGCCCTGGTCCAGCCGAGCCTGGCCTGCGACGTCGACGATGAGATGATCTTCTTTCCAGGGAAGCATGTCGGCCATCGCCAGCTCGAATTCACGTAACTCGATACGACCGTTCGTCTCCCAACGCTCGGCCAACGACTGTTCCCACTGCAATTGCCCATCGATGCGACCGGCCATACGAAACTCGCCCAGATCGACCAAGCGGCCCATCTCGGTCACCATGCGGTTCAGATCACCTTGGATGCTGGCGGAACCCGAATTCCAACGCCCGCTGGCAACCACATCCATGAACTCGGCGTGACACACCAACTGGTCGATCACCGGCCCATCCGCCGTGTAGCGAAAATCGGCTGAGGCCAGAATGGGCTCTTTCCAAGCAACCGGGCGACCGTCTTCGATCGCGGCCAGATCGGCTGCTTGCAGGCTGGCCGAAAAACTCGGTTCTCCGCCGGTTTGACTGGCCAAAGAAAAGGTCACATTGCCTGATGTGATCTGGGTCGTTGGACGGATCCGCAACATCTTGGGCATCATCGTTGCCAAGGCCGCAATATCAAGACGCCCGGAGATCCGCACATCCTCTTTCTGCAGGTCACGGATCAGATCCAGCCAATCGAACCCCCGATCGGATCCCTGCGGCAACGTGCCCCGAGCTTCCAGACGAGCGAAATCACTCTCGACAGCCACGTTTTCCATCCGCCATTGGCCCCCCAATTGAGAAACCAAGCCTCGAATATCCAACGAATTCGACGTGATGGTATCTTCGCCGATCCAAGCGGGGGAACGTAGGGCAAACTGCTGAGCATTCAGCTTGCTGAGTCTCCATTGCGGGTTGGCCAGACCGTCATCCCAACGCCATTCTCCCGCAGCCGATGCGATTCCCGCCAACTCCACGTCCAGGCCGGCGCGACGCAACACCGCATTCATGGGGCTCAGCGGCAGGTTGGCCACTTGCCAGACCAACTGGCCCGAACCCAGTGACTGGTCAGGGTCGACGGTTGCTTGGCAAACCAGTTCCGCGGTGATTCGTCCTGGGGATGCACCGGCGGATCGCACGTCCGTCGTCGCTCGCATTTCCAGCCAAGGCCCCTCGCCATGGGACATCATCAGATCTAAGTCCAAGTCCTCCATTTGCCACTGGCCCGCGATGGAATCCCGGACGTGGACGGTCGCTCCGGTCACTTTCACCTGCAGCCGATCGACCGTGCTCTCACCACCCGGCTGATCCAAGTAGTTGCTTAGCGCATCTTCCCAGTTACTACCATCGGGCCGCAGGCTCAGGAAAATCGCCGGAGTCTCCACATGGAAACCGCCCGGATCACGTTGATGAAAGATCAACCCCAGCAAGCTCCGCTGGCTGCGCAGCGATGGGACCTGGGCCAGCGGTGTGCCCTGCGAATCCACGGCCACGATATCGCGCGCGACCACGGGCGAAAGCCAACCCAATGATGCCGATCCGACAGTAATTCGTCCGTCAAAATCCACCAGTGCGGCGGATAGGATCTTGTGCAACAGCCCGGTATTGGCAACGATCGTAGGTGCCATGGCTACCAACGCGGCGGCCAGGACCAAAAAGGGTAACATACCGAACAACCAACGGCGGCGAACGACGCGCCGCAACCGAAGCCAGCGTTTTCGAACAGATCGTCCCTGATGCGGATCGCCATGCATGATGATGTTCCTATTCCATGGAAGAGTTCTGCCATCCCAGGCAAGCGGCAAAGATTCTAGACGAAAACAACGCGACGGCATAGGTCGAATCGATAGGTTAGGTGCTTGATGTCCGAGTATCCGCACGTTTTTCGTGTCAGGCAATCGTTCGAGCGTCCTCGAGTCGACGATGTGCCCGCTGAAGTCGAACGACAGCTTGCATCGCTGTCACTGGCAGAGCAAATCCGGCCTGGCCAAACGGTCGCGATTACTGCGGGTAGCCGCGGGATTGCGAATCTGGCCGTGATCCTGCGCGCGGTCGTCGATCATTTCCGCCGGTTGGGCGCCCAACCGCTGTTGATCCCCGCCATGGGCAGCCATGGGGGCGGTACCGCCCAGGGCCAGCGTGAATTGTTGCGGGCGTATCAGGTTACCGAACCATTCTGTGGCTGCCCCGTGCAAAGCAGCATGGAGACGGTCGTCGTCTGCCAGGCGATTGAGGGCTTTCCGGTGCATTTCGATCGATACGCTTACCAGGCCGACCATGTCGTTGTTTGCGGCCGGGTCAAACCGCACACGAATTTTACCGGCGAGATCGAAAGCGGGCTGATGAAGATGCTGTTGATCGGCTTGGGCAAACATGAAGGCGCCAAAATCTATCACCGCGCCATCAAAGACTATAGCTTCGACCAGATCGTCCGCAGCGTCGCCAACGAAGTGCTGGCTCGATGCTCGATCCTGGCCGGTTTGGCCATCGTCGAAAACGGCTACGACGAAACGGCCGCGATCGAAGCCGTTCGCCCCCAAGACTTTGCAACTCGGGAAAAAGCCCTGCTGAGCCAAGCTCGGTTGTGGATGCCTCGGTTGCCGTTCGACCGAGCCGATCTGTTGTTGATCGATCGCATCGGCAAAGATATCAGTGGCACAGGGATGGACACCAATCTGGTCGGTAGAAAATTCGGCATCCACGAAGCGGCCGAGAACGAATGGCCCAAAATCCGATACATCGCCGTTCGCGGGTTGACCGAGGCGACTCGTGGCAACGCGACGGGTGTGGGCCTGGCTGAATTCTGCTTGAGCCGAGTACTGGAACAACGCGACGATCCCATCACGCGAATCAATTGCCTGACCGGTGGTCATGGTATCGCCGCAATGACTCCGTTAGACTATCCTACGGATCGTCAGATGCTGGACGCAGCCCTGCCGACCATCGGACTGACCGATCCGCAGGACGCGAAATGCATCTGGATCCGAGACACGTTGCATGTGGGCCAACTGGAATGTTCGGCCGCTTACTGGGCTGCAGCACAAGACCGGCCGGACCTGGAAATCCTTTGTACACCTCGTCCGTTGCCCCTCGATTCCGACGGTAACTTGCCCCACTGTTGTACTGATTGGTAAAACGATCGCGATGTCCAGCGTCTGGTCAAAACAAATCGAGAAGCATTATCATCTCCAAGTTCCCCCCGAACTGGCGAGCTGGTTCGATGATGGGCTCTGGCGACAGCTTGGCCAGTCTGAATTCCGGTATCCCTTGCATCCGGAACAGTTCATCGAGCCAGCGGATGGAACGATCTGGGCAGGCTTCATGCTGCCCGATACGCTACCGCTGGTCGGCAACCAGTACGGAGATTGGCTGTGCTTGCGTATCACACCGGAGGGGAAAGTCGCGGAGATCATCTGCTGGAATCATGGCGGAGGTGACTGGGTCCCTTACGGTCGCAACCTATGCGAAGCTCTGTTCTACGATGCGTGTCTCGCGGGTCGCTCAATGTACGCAGTGGAGCAAGCTCCTGCGCCGATCGACATCGCGGCGTGTCCGACGGTCCGTTGGGCGTGGGATTGGATTGCACGATATCATCCCGGATTCGGGGGTTCTTTGGATCGTCTATGCGTCGCCCATTCAGCGATCGCCGACCGGTTGCTGGCCATTGGCGTAGCGGAAACGGTGATCCGGCGCGACAAGATGCTTCAAGCACTGGACAGCCCGCTGAAGTCTTGCAGCGACCCCGAGCTGGCTGGCTGCCTGGACGTGCGATGGGAGCCTGAATTCGTTCGCTGGATCTTTGATACCGATCTGATCCCTTTGGCTGCGCGTGAGGCCCTGGGGCAGCTAAGGCCGCTGCCGTTAGGGTGTTTATTCAGCCAGGACTGGGGTTCTGCTGAGCGGCAGGCTTTGGCCGTGATCCGTCTGAGGCAGGATTTGGGTTGGCCGTTCGACATCGCGGGATGGGCCGCGGAGCGGCGGGGCGATTTTCGGCAGGCGATCGCGCTGTACGCCCAGGGGGTGCGAACGTCCCTATTTGCTGACGAAGGTGTCCGCTTTCGGACTCACTGGTATCCCGAAGGCCTAGGCAAATTCGCTGCGGCCCGACTGGACCATCTTCGCCAATACTTGCCCCCAGAATTGAGGGACGACCATTATCTTCATCTATTCTGGGAAAACGATCCGTCAAGTCTCCGCAGTCGGCTGCGGGACTTCTGGCTCCAGCGGGCCAGGCAGCACTTCAAGGGAAAGCACTACATGCATGCCTATCAGTGCTATTTCCTCGCCGGATGGGATTCTGGCTCAAGTGATCTTGACGTTTATGCCGAAATTCTCGAAGGAATAGTTGCATCCGCAACTGCTTCGGGCAGTTCCGCATTGTCCAGCGTCGCCAGAACCCATCAACGGTTCTTAAGTGCGTGATTCCAGGCAGGCTTTCGGTTTCGGAATTCACTTCCGACCGATCCACCTACCGGCTTAGATCGTTTTTCAAACCCCCCCTTTCAGGAAGTCATCAAAGTGAAAACCATCAGTCGAACGATGTTGTGGCTTGCGGTCGTCGGGCTCCTCGTGCCGCATGTCGGTCAGGTTTCTGCGGCGGATCGCACCGTTGCTGCTCCCACGCCGCAAGCGCAATTGGTCGATATCGCGCTAACTTCGAACAACCTTTTGCAGGGGCAATTGGTAGATCGCCAGGGCGCGCCGAAAGCAGGAACCAAGGTCCAACTGAGTTCCGGCACGGAGGTGTTGGCTGAGGGCATCAGCGATCCTCAGGGCGCGTTTCGCATTCCGGTCGAGCGAGGCGGTGTCTACACGTTAAGCGATGGCGAAGCATCGGCACTGGTTCGCGTTTGGACTCAGGAAGCGGCCCCGCCTTCGGCTCAACCCGCCGTGCTGATGGTTTCCGATCCGGAATTGACCCGAGGTGCTTTGGGCCGAGGCGGAATGGATACGGTCATCGGTTGGGCGGCGATCATCGGTGTGACGGCTGCCGTCATTTGGGCGATCGCCGATCGCGGCAGCAGCAGCCCTAACTGATCATCGTTCCGCAGTTGTCGGAGGACGAGTTCGCCTGCGAACCAGCCGGATAGTTTTAAGGAGTTTTCGAGAATGAAATCCAAAATTACTTTACGTGGCATCTTGGTCGCCTTGGCCACGGTCAGCATGATGCTGCCCACAAGCGGATTTGCCATGGAACCGATCGCGGAGCACGCGTCTCCTTCGATCAGCATTATCGATGTGGCCCTCAGCGAAGACGGCAGTCTCCGCGGCCAGGTGCTGGACCTGCAGGGCACTCCGATGACGCAAACGACCGTCGCCGTCGTCCAACAGGGCAACGTGTTGGCAACCACGCAAACCGACGCTCAGGGGCGCTACACATTTAACGAAATGAACACGGGATTTTACCAGGTCGTCACCGACCAAGGACTGACCGTATGCCGTGTCTGGACCGCCGAAACGGCTCCGCCTTCGGCCTTGGCCGAAACGTTGGTCGTCGACGGGTTGCAGACGGTTCGCGGCGGAATGAATGGACGTCCGTGGGGCTCGTTCCTGTCCAATCCCTGGGTGCTGGGTGGCATCGTTGCAGCCGCCATCGCCATCCCGTTGGCGTTGGACAAAAAGAGCAGCAGTTGATGTGGTGATTTCCGAAGTATGGGAAATCGCTATATCAACGCAGGCATGAGGGCGAATCGCCGGTCAGACCATCGCTCGGTTTGGCTGGCTGCGCTGCTTTTGGCTTGCTCCGTCTGCCAGGCTGGATGCCGGGCCGTCCAACCGCCTGTAGAAGATCTGTCTGCGCGATGGCAAGCGGCCATCGGCATGCCGGACACGCGGGCTCGTGCCCTGGCGTGGCAACACTGGGGCCAGTCGCATCTGGAAAGCGGCGATGTGCTATTCGTTCGCGGCCAGCACCGGATCCTCTTAGGGTTGGTCGATTTCTCGCGTCTGGCCAGTGATCTGACCGAAAGTCCGTTCTCGCACATCGCCCTGGTCTCTCGCGAAGGGGACCGTCTGTGGGTGTACGATACCGTCGCCGATGGTCCGCGGCGGACTGCCTTTGCTGATTTCGTTGCCGATCGCCGCCTGACCTTGCTGGCGGCCCGCCGATTGCGGCTCGAGCACCGTCATTATGCTTCGCAGGCCATCGACTTCTGCCGCGATGTCTGGCAGCAGCAGGTGCCTTTTGACGACAACTTCCGTCTGGAGAATGGTCGCTGGTATTGCTCGGAACTGATCGAGATGGCTTTTCGCCATGCCGGGCTGCCTTTGTCGGAACCGGTCCCCATCCGGCAGTTGCCGGGCTATGATCGTGTCTCGCCCGCCGTCGGTCAGGTGTTGCTGGCCGCCCGATCGATCGACCCGTCCGAACCGGTGTTCTTCCCCGGAAACGACTCGTTGGGCATCTGGGCTAGCGCTGCGCTGGAACCCTTGCTGGAACCAACCGACATCCGCCAGCCACCTCAGCCGACGATCGAAGTCGCAAAAACAGTGGCGAATCGCTCGGATGCAAACTGAGCCCGGTACGGACAGCTCTCGTTCGCGAGGTTCTCCAGGATGGAAAATACGCCTCCCGCCGCTCCTGCCCAGGCGGTTCAAGACCAACTGCAACAAGATACCAAGGCACTTTTTCAACGCCTGCAACAGAGCGAACTCACCGATCTGACTGTCCA
>REEF01000867.1 GCA_007695205.1 Planctomycetaceae bacterium | reverse complement strand
ATCGCCTGCCAACACATGTTCCAGGAAAGCCTGGGCGTCCGTGGCGGATTCGATCAGTTTGGTGGTGGGGGTCCCGGCGCCGTGGCCGGCGCTGGGCTCGATGCGGATCAGGACCGGGGCGTCTCCCGAGTGCGCGTGTTGCAAGGCCGCGGCGAATTTGAAGCTGTGACCCGGGACGACTCGATCGTCGTGATCGGCGGTCATCACCATCGTCGCCGGATACGTAGTGCCCGGTGTCAAGTTGTGCAACGGCGAATAGCGGATCAGCGCTTGGAACTCGTCCGGATCGTCCGACGACCCATACTCGGATACCCAGGCCCAGCCGATCGTGAACTTGTGGTACCGCAGCATGTCCATCACGCCCACGGCAGGAACGGCCGCAGCAAACATGTCCGGACGTTGCGTCATCGCGGCACCGACCAGCAACCCGCCGTTGCTGCCGCCTCGGATCGCCAAACGATCCGCCGAGGTGTATCCATGGTCGACCAACCATCCAGCCGCGGCCAGGAAGTCGTCGAAGACGTTCTGCTTGTTCTCCTTTCTGCCCGCTTCATGCCACTGCCGACCGTACTCGCCGCCGCCCCGTAGATTGGGCACCGCGTACAGTCCGCCTCGCTCCATCCAAACCAAATTGCTGACGGAAAAGCTGGGAGTTAACGCGATGTCGAAGCCGCCGTAGCCGTACAACACCGTGGGCCAACCGTCCGAGGGTCGAGAGCCGCGACGGTGAGTCAAAAACATGGGGACGGGCGTTCCATCGCGACTCTCGAAGAACACCTGGGCCGTCTCAAAGTCGTCCGGATCGAACGGCAGGTCCGGACAACGAAACACGGTCCGCTCACCGGTGGCGATCTGGTACCGATAAATGGTCGTGGGTCTTGTAAAACTGGTGAACCAGAAGAACGTCTCCGGGTCCGATTGCCGCCCGCCGAACCCGCCGGCCGTGCCGATGCCCGGCAACGGCACCTCGCCCAACGGTTGGCCGTCCAGCGTGAACATCTGGATGCTGGACGTCGCATCCTTCAAGTACGAGACAAAAAACCGGTCCCCAACCACGGACGCGCCGCGGATCACATGCTTCGATTGCCCGATGACCTCGACCCAATGGTCTCGTTCGGGCTGCTGCAGATCGATGGCGATCACGCGTCGCATCGGAGCGTCCAGATCCGTCAGGAACCAGAACAGCGAACCTCGATTGCCCAGCATCCGATACTGAGCGTCGAAGCCACATAACAACTCGACCACGTCCCCGTTCGGATCGTCCAGCGACTGATAAAAGACCTGGTTCGTCCGCTCCGTGCCTCGCCACACTTCGATCACCAAGTAGTGGCCGTCGTCGGTCACCTGCGGACTGAACCCCCACTCTTTTTCGTCCGGACGATGATAGACCAGACGATCCTGGTCCTGGGTCTCGCCCAGCCGGTGGTAGTACAGTTTCTGAAAATAATTGGTGCCCGTGAACTTTTCGCCCGCCGACGGCTCGTCGTAACGGCTGTAGAAGAATCCTTGATGGTCCGGTGTCCAGGCGACTCCAGAGAACTTGATCCACTTCAAGTGGTCCGCCAGATCCTCGCCCGTCACCACATCGCGAACATGCCACTCGCGCCAGTCTGATCCCGATCTGGCCAATCCGTAGGCCAATAGCCGCCCGTCGTCACTGACCTCCCAACCGGCCAAGGAAACCGTGCCGTCGGCGGACAAGCGGTTGGGGTCCAGCAGCTCCCGAGGCTCGGCGTCCAGCGAATCTGCCACGTACAAAACGCTGTGGTTCTGCAGTCCATCGTTCCGCGTATAGAAGTAACGGCCGCCACGCTGGACCGGCGGCGAATAACGTTCGAAGTCCCAAAGTTCTGTGAAACGCTGCCGGATCGCATCACGGCCAGGCAAGCCGTTCAGGAAATCCGAAGTCACCGCGCTCTGCGCCTCGACCCATGCCCGAGTCTCCTCGCTGTCCACATCCTCGAGCCAGCGGTACGGATCGGGCACCGACATCCCGTGGTAGTCGTCCGTCTGATCGGCTCGCCGAGTGTCCGGATAGACCAGCCGATTACCGGCGGCAGCACCCGCAGCGGCATCCAGCCCCGTAGATTCCGCCTCGCCATCCTCTGCCTGTGCCTGCCAGCCGTGCGGATCGAAAGCAAATGGTACCATACAACTTACCCAAATCCCCAATACGGCCACGGACCGCGAAAAAAGTAGAATGGAGTTCATCTAGTCCTCGATGACGAATAAACACAATGGGTCGGAACTGCGTACATCATAAGCAGCGTCCATTTCACCATATCATAGCAACCGCCCCGAAGCTTACAGAGTCGATCAGCATTTTTCGCGGCGAAATGAGCAGCGCGATCATGCTGGCAAACACTCGCCTACTTAAGGGGTGTTTTGTCCAGAGCTCGCGAAAGATTATCTCGGAAACGGATTTCGAGAAAAACCGTTATCAAGTCGTGAAGCGGGCGTTGACACGGCAACGATTCATCGACAAACTGGATGCCTGTTTCGCACAAAAGCACGCCCCCTTCGTCTAGTGGCCTAGGACTCCGGGTTCTCAGTCCGGCAACAGGGGTTCGACTCCCCTAGGGGGTGCTTGGGTGGCTCGCCAGTACGGGCCACGATTCGCCAGAGTAGGCCGCAAGTCTTCATCCAGTAAGGACTTGCGGCCTTTTTCGTTAACGGGGCGAGAAATGGCGGATACTGGCTGCGCCTGATTCTGCGCCGTCGGGGAAAGAGAACGTGCGCTGGATTTTGCGCCGCCTAGCGATGCCCCCACCCCCCTTTTTGTTCCTACCGCTTGCTGGAAATGATTTTCACCCCATGGTTGCATAAAAAGTAGGACGGATTGGCAATCCGTCCGTGACA
>REEF01000759.1 GCA_007695205.1 Planctomycetaceae bacterium | reverse complement strand
ACCCCTCAGACCACCACTAACATCCCTCCCAACATCCCTCCCCCCATACCGCCGCCCATGCCGCCCATGTACCCGCGGATGACCCGCTGCGACTCGAAACCGTACAGAGGTTCGGCGTCTGAGAATCCGACGATGATCGGGTAATGGCCGAGCGCAGGATCATGTTCCACCAAGGCCAATTGCATCGCCTGGACGCGACGCTGGTCCAATTCCCTGTCCCCGCTGGGCTCGATCACGAAGGGATAAGGTGTTTGGGCCGCTCGATCAACCGCCCGATGCAGATGACGTTGGCCGAACGAGCTGAGCTGGTCGCTGTCCCCCTGCCACTCGTACAAATAGAACATAAAGAAATCGCGATCCGCGCGGGCCGTCTGTTCCGCATGCCATTGGTCGCGATAGGTACCCGCCGGAGCCGGCACCGCGCCGCAAGCGAAATCAGCACACGGTTGTTGCCGGGCGCCGAAATGTTGGCAGCCGCTGGACCACAGGACGCCGGTTGCCAGCAGCCAGATCAGGACCGCGTCGCCGCTTGATTTACTGGATGTCTTCATGAGATGTCTTCCGATTCCGATGAACGTCGAGCCTTGATGAGCTCGTCAGAATGATTCGTATCAGTCCGAGATGCGATAGACCGTGGGGGCACCAGCTTGTTCTCGCGGTACGGCTGACCCCGCAGGCACCGATGGCGTGATGGTCAGGTAAGCAGCGTTGGATTCCATCCACCCGCCACTGTAGCCGCTGGGTCCGATGATGTATTGGTCACAGCCGTACTTTTCGAATTGTCGGATGCGATGAAGGTCCGTACGTACCGGGCTGCGAAAATCCTGAGCCCGCCGACTCTCCATCCGGTTCCCCAGGAAGAACTCCTTATCGGTCGGCTCGAAGAGATCCGAACCCGGCAGCGGCAGCGTGCAACCGCGGCCCAGGGGATGAGTCAATTCGGGTGTGATGATGACCACCAGCTCTTGTTCGGTCGCCGTGTTAGACCTGTTAGAAAATAGGGTGCCTACGATCGGCAGGTCGCCGAGAAAGGGGGTACGCTTAGCGGTGCCTCTCAGCGTGGTGGTCATCAATCCGGCCATGGCCAGCGTTTCCCCATCACGCAACTCGACTGTGGTCTGAAACGTTCGCGCATCTTGTGCCGATACATTGCTACCGCCGATGTTGGTTTGATTGGTCGCGTCCAGCGTACTGACGGACCCTGCGATCTGCAGCCGAATGCGATCACGATCGGTGATAAACGGAGTGAAACTCAGTTGGACTCCAATTTGCTCGAAGGCGACGCCTTGGCCCACCGCCCCAAAGCCAGCCGTCGCCTGCGGGATGGGAACGCGATCTCCGGCGAAAAAAGTCGCTGTCTGTCCATTCAAGGCGACCACGTTGGGCTCCGCTAAGACGCGTGCAAAATTCTGCTCGCGCAGGGCATTTAACGCTAAGCGAAAATCGGGTTTGTTCACGGAGAAGTTACCGCCCGGCAGCGTTGCAAAATCTTGGGGCAGCAAGAGAGAGATGAAGCTGACATCGCCGCTGCCGCCGATCTCGACGTCCGAACCAATGGAACGCACGGCTTCGCGATCGACTTCCGCGACCGTCACCCGCAGCGTGACCTGTTGTTCTCCGGGGATTTCCAGCAAATTGATAATCCCGGCTTGGGCGATCGCCGTCGAATCCATGACCGAACGGCGAGTCGCGGCGAGATCCTCCTGCTCGAAACGGTCCTGGTCGATGTAGAGATTTGTGACCGTCTCCTGCACTCGCGAGTCGCCCAATCGGCCTCGTTCACCGCGTCGCGTTTGTGCGAGGATCGTCAGGATCTGTCCGGCTTCGATCGCATCCTTGGCCTGGCCCCGGACGATCAAGCGGTCGCCGACGATCGATAATTTGACGTGACTGGCCGGGAACAGTTCGGCCAATTGGCGCTCTAAATCCGACAATGTTTCGCGAAACTGCGGATCCTCGAAGACCCGTAAGCGGAAACTCATCACCCGCTTGCCGGTATCGGTCGTGGCATCATTGAACCAGATGGTCAACACCGTGGTCCCCGGCTGCAATCCGACAATAGCAATCTCGGTGTCCGAGATGATATCCCAACGAGCGATGTTTTCGTCGGGCAGATACAAACGCATTTCGGGCTTGGTCGCCCAATCGGCAAACAGCAGAATCCGGGGATGACCGACCAAAAGATTCAGATCCTGTTGCGGATCGATGATCTGCGGCACGAAGCGGGCTCTTTGGCGAGCCGCTTCCGGCGTCATCGGCTTGGGCAGCAATTCATCAGGCAAGCGGTGCTGAAAGGGCAGCCGAGAAGGCGTTTCGATCAATTCGGGCAACGGAGCGTCGGAGGCAGGCAACACCGACTCGATGTTGTCGGAGGCTCGCGGCACGATCATCGGTGCAACCTGCGGTCGATCCGAAACGACCTGAGCCCCCAGGGGGGGTATCCATGCGTGGAACAGGAAGCCGAGGCTCAGCCACCAGAGGCCAACGAACGTCCAGCCGATCTTTGGAATCCTTCGCCACTGCCCGTCGCGGCAGAAGATCAGGCCCCGCGACAGGAAGAATTGTTTTCTCTCGGATGCCCCCATAAACCCCTCGCACTCCATTGACGGGAAAGGCGACGCATCAACGTAACGCCCACGTGCGAGGCCCAACCAGTAACGTTTGTATCGGCGAAGACGATTGTAGGGATGAAGAGAACTTTGACGATTCGCCGCAACAAGGCTGCCAGTCCACAAAGATTTTACCAATATTGGTGGTTTTTATTTAGCCCACCGGAACCCGTCGCGCCGATTCGCGTCCCGATCCCAACGGGATCACAGCCATTCGCCGGTGGTCGAGCGAAGCGATAAGCACCCGGCCAGG
>REEF01000400.1 GCA_007695205.1 Planctomycetaceae bacterium | reverse complement strand
TGCTCGTAGCCAGCAGCCGAGTCAATTCCATGACCAGCAGCGGACCATGCCGGAACGCATCATGCCCAGACGCTCCGTGGCTGTGCTGGAGGCTCCCCTCGCATCTTCTCCGGCAGCCGTTCCGGATACATTCTGCAAACAGACGCCATCGCCGCTGTTACCTCCACTGGATGCAAGGACCAGCCAACCGCTCGTATTGTGCCAAACAAGAACCTGGCTGGCAAGCAACCGCCCGGTTTTCGCCGTCGAGTCACCCAGCTTCTGCATTCACGTGGCCGCGTCTTCCCAAGACGCCGACGCGGTCTGGAATCGCAGTTCGAAAACCCCGGTGTCGGAGATCCCGGAGTACGTGTCTGAACGGGGACACGAGCACATCCACATCGTCGCGACACAGGCAAAACCGACATGCAGCACGTGGACGTTAGTTTACCACAAGAAATATGCAAGTCAAGAAGAATCCTCTTCCAGCGAAACGTCGCCGTGCTCCCGGCATTCCGATCGTCGACGGGGTTGATTCGCCCGAAGATGCCAACTTCAGTCCGTGCGCAAAGGGGCTTGTCCATGAGAGACACCCGTTGTAGACTCGGATTGGATGACAGCAGCAGTGGCGCGTACTGAACGGGGGAACGGCATGGCACTCAAGCAATTCTGGACCAGCATCCGCTCGGCGGCACGCTTTCTGGTACCCGCGGTGATCGCTGATGCGCCGAAATTTGACGGCGCGTACATCGAAACGAGGCTACGAGGCGCCCGCGACTGGCTGGTGCCGGAGTCGGTGGAGGGGTTTGACGAACACGATTTCGGCTTTCTACCAGACGATCTCCGTCGGCACCTGGCGCAGTGCGTGAATGAGTTCCGCGCGATCGCCCAGCAGGTGGCATCTGACGAACAGGCCACCGACGAGCAACTCGAAGCAGCCTTGCCGTCGCTGCTGGGTGTGCTGGAGGTCATGCGGCCCGATCGGTATGCCGATCTGGATGCCCTGGTCATCGGGAAGCGGGTGGAACGGGAGTTAGCACGCAGACTGCCCGGCTGGGTGCGAGAGATTCGGTTCGAGACGGGCAACGACTCCAACGGCGATCCCGCGGTCTGGATCTGGGTCGAGATCGACGACGAAGCAGCCACCGCCGACGTGCTTTCCAAGAACACACGCCAAGTGCGCAGTCTCCTCCGCGAATGCGTGCGACAGCTCGAGATACCCCATTGGCCCTACGTCCGTTTCCGTACGTCGTCCGAGCGACCGGAAGCGACATTGGAGGTCGTCAAGTGACCCTCGCGAGTGACCTGCTGGCTCAGGCCCAACATCTTGCCGGCCGCGAGCCGCGAAGACCCCGGCAGGCGAGCCTTCGACGTGCCGTATCCACGGCGTATTACGCATTGTTTCACCTACTGATTCGCGAAGGCTCCCAACGACTGGTGCGTGCCCCCGCCATGCAGAAAATCATAGCCCGTGTCTTCACGCATACGGAAATGAGCAAGGCATCACGATCGTTTTCGGGTGGCACGTTGCCTCAGAAATTTGTCGGGATCATAGGCAGCCAACCGTTGCCACTCGCCTTGCGAAATGTCGCCAACGCCTTCGTGGAATTGCAACAGGCGCGGCACGAGGCCGACTACAACGTGGCGAAATCCTTTTCGAGAGCTGAAGTACAATCGCTCATCGATCAAGCCGAACAAGCCTTTCAAGACTGGCAGAGTGTTCGCAAGACCACCGCCGGGCGTCTTTACTTGGCTTGCCTGCTTCTCTGGGAGCGTTTAGACAAAATCAAGTAATCGGCGATCGCTGACCATTGGAGGATTCGATGTTGAGACGAGGCGAACTGTCACGTCAGAGACGCTGCAGGCTTTGCTGGGACTTTTTTCCTTGGATTTTGACCACAACGTCCAAGACGTTCATGCCCTGCTTGAGGATCATGATGCCCAACTCAATTCAGCCAAAGGTAGACCACCGGAAGGACTGGAGGTGTTGAGCGTGGGCGAGATAATCGATAGTGGTCTGGTCGCGGTATTTGATAGGGCGTGGTGGTCTTGACGGGCAGGGGCAAGTACCGGTGGCCTCTTCTCGGTTCCGGTTTTCAGGGCGGGCGTTGGTTGTTGCTTGAGGACGTGTGCGGGGACAGGTTACCAGCGTCGGATCCAGGGGACTTCTCGGCCGAGGGCGTGGCAGAGTTCGATCATGGCGGGATGCATGAGGGTCTGGGTGAAGGCGGCCCAGAGTTCCAACTGGTTGCCTTGACTGCCGCACTTGTGGCAACAGTAACGCCGCTTGGCGATGTGGACCGAGAAGTGGCGGGCACGTCCGGAGGAGGTGCCGTGTAAGGGGCAAGCTCCGTACCATTGGGCGCCGGTCCGCTGGGTGGGCTCGAAGCCGAGTAGGTCGAGGACTTGCTCCATGCTGATTTCGCGGCGAAGCCGGTCGAAGTCGATTCCGGGCATGTTTTGTGCCTTCGGGTGGTCGAGAATGATGGCAAGATCGGAGGTGCCGGACCGTTCCGTTCCCGTTTTCTCTATAGGGGGAACGGGAACGATCCATGAGATGTTCGACGCCCATGATTCGCCGGGCGTCATGAGGCGCGTTGCCAGCCTGTGGGGGTCCGGCGGAGTTGGCCGTCACGTTCCATCGATTCGAGGGTCTGGCCCAGCCGCTCGTTCTTGACGCCCAGTTGCTCCCGGAGCCTGGTGCGTGTGTGAACTTGACCGTCGGCCAGCAGGCCGAGCACTTGTTCGGAAAGAGCAACGGCTTGCTGGTCGTCAGGTGGGGCGACGACTTGCAGATGGGCCGTTTCGGCGTCGGTCGTCACCAGCTCGAGATAGACGGGCGGCGAAGCGGCCGCGGCACGGTGTTCGCTGGATAACAACAACT
>REEF01000430.1 GCA_007695205.1 Planctomycetaceae bacterium | reverse complement strand
AGGACGGATTGCCAATCCGTCCTACGTGGGAGCTTTACGCAACGATGGGATCTACTGCCCATCTGCAGCCTAGGCGTCCAACGCTTCGCGGCAGTACTGGACGCACCGTTTTACTTCCTGGACCGCATCGGAGCCCTCGGGAATCCGATACTCCAGTTCGATGTCCGCCGGAAACTTCAGGCCGGCACTGGCCATATACTGCAACACCTCGATAATGTCCGTATCTCCTTCGCCGAACGGCGTGTTCGGACCGTTGTCTTTCTTGCGGTCCTTCAGATGCAGGCTGAGGATCCGGTCATGATGCTTCTCGATCTGCGGCAGAGACGGCAGATTCGTCCCGGCGACGTAGTGGCCGATATCCAGGTTGATCCCGAGGAACTTGCCATGTGACAGGATGGGGCCGTCGTACGTTGTGGGACTGATGTTCTGAGCATGGTTATGCAAGCCGATCATGATCTCGTGCCGATCGGCGATGGGTCCCAGCCGTTCCGCCGCCGCCTCGGAGATCTCGCGAGTGATCCCATCGGCCCCGAGTGTTTTGGCCACTCGGAAATAGTACTCGATCTGCTCGTCCGCCATGCCGGGGTTGCCGATGTCGCCGAATTTGACAATGTGAATGTTGACGCCCGCATCGTTGTACATTTTTCGCAGCTCCTGGAAGCCTTCCATCGAGGCCGACAGACGCCACTCTTGCAATGATTTGCCGTTCCCGTCGGTAGCCGCTCGTGCAAATTGTTCGGCAGGTCCGCCCATCAATTCGACCGAACTGATGCCGCATTGGGTGATGTAGTCCAACAGATTCTCGGCCGATCCGGGCATCGATCGAAAGCTGTAGGTGATCACGCCGATCTGGACGCCGTTGAACTTGGAATCCGGGCGAGCCACGGAAGCAGCCGCGGCTGTGGTCTGGGATCGGCCGGAGACCATCGATGTCGCGGCCAGTGCGGCCGAACCTGCCAGGAACGTTCTTCGCGAAAGGTGCGGATGGTTGTGTCGCATGAGATTCCTCGAAAAATGGGGTGCATGTTGTACTCGCAGGAAGCTTTTCCTGATCGGCCTATTCTACCAGACCGGAATCGCTTGCGCCAGTCCCTACCTAGCGTGACGTGCGACTCGTTCAAGGTCGCACTTGCACGTAGGCGTTCTTCTCGTGTCCTGCGGCCAGTTCACGGGCAATGATGCGCCACAACCCGGGCGTTTCGTTGCTGGCCAAATCGGCTTGGATCTCCAGCCGTCCATCCTTCGCGGCGTAGAATCCGCTCGATTCCGCCAAGCGTCCGTGCGGATCGATCAGATCGACGCGTACCGGAATGACAGCATCCAGCGGCGCGCCGCTGCTATCGACGACCGCTACCTGGATTTGGATCGCGTCCCCCGGTTGAGCGTGTTCGGGCGTCTGGATCCGTACGCCGTCAATGGCTCGATCGGTGATCATCAGCAGGTGCCCATCACAAGGTCCGAAGTGAAGGTCCAACTGGATTGTCTGTTCGTCGACGGCTGCGATCTTTCGGCCTGCGACCAGATCGTACACATGGCCGCCACGACGCACGGTGATCACCGCATCGGTGGGCAGCCCGTCTTCCATGACCAGCCCGTGGTGACCGACGTAATCGCCGTGCTCGCGGCGATCGTTCACGGCGAACAAATAATCGGTCGAACCCCAACGGCGCAGGTAGGGGATCACGTCGGGTGTCGAAGTATCCACCATGCGGGAATACCTGGCATCGAGCGCCTGACGCAGCGAGATCGCCTTGTCGATGTTCGTCTGCCGAGCTTCCTCGGCCTGTTTGGGCCGGGCATGAGCTTCGATCAGCACGTCGGGCTGGATCGCGGGGCACAGTCGCTGGTCGCCCACGACGATTCCTCCGCGTTGTTGAAAGTCCAGCACGGCTTGGACAACACTGGCGGGCAACACATCGCAATCGGGCATGACCAATACTCGATAGCCATCCAATCCGCGCTGGACGATGGTTTCCTCGAAGATCACCTCCGGCTGCAGCGCGGCGTATTGGCAGATCAGCCACATGTCGCCTGCCCAACTGCCGTTCCAGCCATAGGTGCCTCGACCCGCAAACATCTCCGAAGCGAAGCTCTCGAGCATCGCGACATCTTTATCTGCGTTGGGGATCTCCATCAGCGTCGGTCCCAACGGGCGTACCACCGCGCGGATCAACCGCTTCAGTTCGTGTTGGGTTTCAGGGTGCGTGTAGCGGTAGGAACCGTGCGTTACGTCGGGCAACAGCGATCCGATCCCATGGTACATGATGCCCTGGATGGGCCGCGACATCTTGGTCCAAAACGCCTCGCGCAGATGCATCGGGGCGATGGTGATGAATCGTGCGCCCGGCACTTCCCGTTCCCACCAGGCTCGGTAACGTCCCGACGCATCGATGGTGCCGGTGCCCTGCGGCCGGACGTCCTGGTCGTCGAAATCGGCAGTCTGCTCGCCAGCCTTCTCGCCCGGCTCGGGTGCCGTCTGGCTGCGGTACCAGATGATCTGGGTCATCTTCATGACTCGCTGGTCCTCCGCAGCAGCCGACGCCATCTGAAACAATTCCTCGGTGGCCAGCCCGATGCGGAGGGGGTCGGGATACGAGTACGTCCACTGAGACAGGACATCGACGTCGCCGCCCGAACCCCAAACACTCGCGACGCGAACGGCCGGGTCGTGAAAGGTCCAGAAACCCGGATGCGAATCGGTCTTCAAGCCCTTATCCAGCCGACTGTGCAGGTGGTTCCAGCCGTCCCCCTGTTTCCAGAACCACTTGTAATAGACGTAGATCGGATGATCGTCGGGAATCACGCGATCGTCGGGAAAATCGGGCAACTGGTCGTATCGCACGCCTCGCATGTTGACGACCTCAGTGGGGATCGGGAATCCCGCGAAATCCTCGAAGGCCTGCTGGTCGTGCTCGTGAAAGCACAGGTTCGATTCGCCTCGCACTTCGGTATGGATCAGGGCGCTTTCGAAGGCCGGATGAGCTCCATAGGCTTGCCCCATCGAATGGCCTACGTCCTCGCAGAACTGCTGGATGCGTTCCCACCGAGCGCACACATCGTGCCGACTCGGATATGGCTGACCATCACGGCGAACTCGACGATAGTCCTGCTGGCCACGCGCCCAGGACCCGGGCGACAGACTGGTGACGATCCGCATCCCGGCGGCCAGCGCGTCGTCCAGTTCCCGGATGTTGGCGGCGATCCGAGCATCGTCGCCCGGCGGGACGGGCTTCTGCGCTTCCCAAACGGCCCCGAAGTCACAGCCCACACCGATCGTATGGGTGAAGCCGATCTGTCGTAGTTCGTCCCGCCGTCCGCCGGCCCCGCCCCACATGACCACGGGCATCCGAGGCGCGATCTGTCGCGGGACCAGCACCATTTCAAACGACTGCGTGACAGAAATCGGTTCGTCCCCCGGAACGTCGAGCGCAACGACCAGTTCATACCGGCCAGGACGAAGCGACGTATCCAACCGGTACTCCAGTTCCTGCCGACTACCCGACGCCAACTCGGGTAACTCGATGGTCTGCCCACCCACACCGCTCAGTACAAACGACGCGCGGGCGTCGCGCAGCGTTTGGCTGCTGAAGTTCGTCACGGTGAACTGCAAGGGTTCGATCGATTCCATTCGTTGGAAGACGCGTCGAGCCGCAGTGATTTCGAAGGTGATCGGCGTGAAACGCAGTACGCCCTGGGCGATCCGCACTTGGTCGATCCGACCGGGAAACCCCCGGTAGTAGCTGCCGACTCGGTCGCCCAGCACCAGATCGTGACGACCGGGTGAGATCCGCCCGTAACCGATCTTCCGCTCGCTTCCGGCCGGCGACCCGTCCACGAAGAATTCTCCCAAACCAGCCCCATCGTAGGTAAACGCGATGTGTCGCCATGTGCCGGGCGTCAAGTGCAGCGAGTCGGATTGCCAGACGGCCGATTCGTTGCCGAACCCCAAACTCATCCGCAGCCGCCGCATGTCGGATGCCGTTTCCTGCTGGAGGATCAGTTGGTAATCGTCATCCGAGACGTACTTCTTATCGATCAGAAACGCATCCTGATACTCGCGCAACTCCTCGTCCGGCTGGATCCACAGCTCGATGGTGAACGCGCCGCGCGGCGTCAGATCAGGATGGTTTCTGGCGCGAGCCTGGTGCGGTTCGTCTTCGACGGGCCAACCTCGATACGACTGCAACGCGCCGCCGAACCGACCTTGGTCCACGAACTGAGCGCCGCGCAGCGTCAAGGCGTGCCCGTTGCCCGACAGGTCTGCTGCCGGGTCCGGCTGGCTGAACTGCCACAACGCCAGGACGTGATCGCCGGTCGCATCCGTCCCGGAATACTCGCTACGAAACGGCTCGGCCAACGGGAACGCATCCTCTGCCGCCTCTGCTGCCACGCTCGCTGTATCCCCACCCAAGATCAACATGCTGACGATCAACGCCTGCCACACCCGTGAACCATCCAAGAACGTCATCGCTCCACCTCGTGCTGGACCATGCCAAAACCGCTGTCGCGTACCACATAAACACCCGGCCAGGTATTTTTTGGTGAGATCGGCGGAAGGGGGTCGGGAGTCGTTTTCGGGCAGCCGCTTCCCCTAGGGTTGATCGTTGGCCGAGTGCTTTCCCAAAGCCCAAACTACCATTGCCGATCGCTAAGTCAACCATGCCGACTGGGCGCAGCCCTAGCATCAGTGCTAAAAAGAAAGAAGGGTCTTTTGCAGACCGATCGGACGAATCGGGAACGCGACGGTGATAGGAATATGCGATTTCGCTTGGTGACCTACAACATCCACAAGGGGATCGGCGGCGTCGACCGCCTGTATCGCCCGGAACGGGTGATCGAGACGATCTCCCACTGCGAACCGGATATTGTGTTGTTGCAGGAAGTGGACGACGGCGTGCCTCGATCACGTCGAGACCGGCAGGTGGACCTGTTGGCCGAGGGTCTCTCGCTGCCACACCGTGCGTACCAGCGGAATGTGGTGCTGCGCGAAGGTCATTACGGCAACGCGATCCTCAGCCGTTTCCCGCTGTACGATATCCGGCACCTGGAGCTGACCGTTCCCATGAAGAAGCGGCGTCGCGCGCTGGCCGCTCATTGCCGCCTGCGGTTCGAGGGCCACCAGCATACGCTGCTGATATTCAATCTGCATCTAGGTCTGGCCGGTTTCGAACGCACGTTACAATTGCGGCGTCTTTTGACCAGTGATATTTTGAAGCACGTCCACGCGACAACGCCGGTCATCGCGGCCGGCGATTTCAACGATGTCTGGGGGAGGCTGGGGAGACGATTGCTCGAACCGATGGGCTTCTTGCCTGCCAGCGCCCAGGTGAAAACTTTTCCGGCCTTCCTGCCGATGCGCCCGTTGGATCGGATCTACTTCCGTGGCCCCCTGCAACTGGACCACAGCTTCGCCTCGCGCACCACGATCGCCCGCGAGGCCTCGGACCATCTGCCCATGGTCGCCGATTTCGTGTTCCCGTGGAACCATCAGCCCTCGTCGGGCGATTCTTCCAAATAGGTATACCCACGCAATCCTTCTTCGTAGACGCGGACAAAACGACCGGCCTGCTGATGATCGATCAGCCCGCGACGCACGGCGACTTCGACCGAGTTCTGTAGCTGATTCAAGAGATCGCGGTCCTTGTACTGGACATACTCCAGCACCTCGCTGACCGTATCGCCGCGGATGATCGAGGCCAACACGATCTCGCCTTCGTCCGTCAAATCGACGTGCACGGCGTTGGTATCGCCAAACAGATTGTGCAGATCGCCCAAGATCTCCTGATAGGCGCCCAGCAAGCAGACGGCCAGCAGGTAAGGCGATCCGTCGAAACGATGCACGGGCAAGGCCCGTTTGACGTCGCGACGGTCGATGAACTTATCGATCTTACCGTCCGAATCGCACGTGATATCGCCCAGCACGGCGCGGCGAGTCGGCCGTTCGTGCAAACGGTGGATCGGCATGATGGGGAACAACTGCTTGATGGCCCAGCTATCGGGCATCGATTGAAACAGCGAAAAATTACAGAAGTAGGTATCCGACAGCAGAGAATCGAGTCCTTCCAGTTCTTCAGGCACGTGCTCTAATTGCTCGACCATCCGGCGGATGCGATGGCAGATGCCGAAGAACAAGTTTTCCGCCAGGTAGCGTTGTTCCAGCGGCAGATACCCCGCGCTGAACAGATTCATGGCCGTATCCAGCGCCTGGGTCGCATCGTGAAAGCTCTCCAAGACATTGCGGAGGCTGAGTTCCTGGTGGGTGATCAGCAGATCGTGCAGGGGTTGTTCGACGTCATCTTCCAGTTCCTTGGGCAGTTCCTTGCGAAACCCCTGTTCCGAGACACCCAGCACGCCGAAGACCAGCACGCTGTGATAAGCGGCCACCGCCCGGCCGCTTTCGGAGATGATGTTCGGATGCGGCACGTTGACATCGTCGCAGACGGTCTGGACATGGTAGACCACGTCGTTGGCGTATTCCTGCAAGCTGTAGTTCATGCTGGATTCGAAGTTGGTCTGCGACCCGTCATAGTCGACTCCCAATCCGCCGCCGATGTCCAGGTATTCCAGCCCTGTCCCGCGTTTTGCCAGATCGACATAGACCCGCGCGGCCTCGTTGATCGCCGTTTTGATATGGCGGATATTCGTGATCTGGCTGCCCAGATGAAAATGCAGCAGCTTGAAACAGTCGCTCATCCCCCGCGCCCGCAGCACCTCCAGGGCTTCCAGGATTTCGCCGACGGTCAACCCGAACTTGGACCGGTACCCGCCGGAGGCTTGCCAACGCCCCGAGCCGCGTGCGGCCAGCTTGACTCGCATCCCGATCTGAGGCCGTACGCCGACCCGATCGGCATACTTCAACACCAGGTCCAATTCGGTGAATTTTTCGACCACCGGGATGACGTTGCGACCGATACGCTGTGCCAACATGGCCATCTCGATGAATTCGGCGTCCTTGAAGCCGTTGCAGATGATCGGCACGTCCGAGTCGGTCATCGCTACGACGGCCAGCAGCTCCGGCTTGCTGCCCGCTTCCAGTCCGAAGCCATAGTTACGCCCGTGGTGGACGATCTCCTCGACCACCTGGCGTTGCTGGTTGACCTTGATCGGATAGACGCAGCTATAGCCGCCTCGATACTCGTGCTGCTCGATGGCATGGTGAAACACATCGTGCATTTCCCGCAAGCGGTCCTTCAGGATACCGTTGAAGCGCAGCAGGATCGGCAGCTCCAAACCCCGCAACTGCAACTGGTCGACCAACGCCTTGAGGTCGATCTTGCGGTGCGATTCCTTTTCCGGGTGCACGCACAGGTGGCCGTCAGAACTGATGGAGAAGTATCCATTGCCCCAACGCGGCAAGTCGTACAGATCCGTCGCTTCGGCGACGGTCCAGGGAGCGGTCACTTGTTCGATCACAGGCACAATCCTTTTGATCTGATTACGAGGCCAGCAGTTTTCGCAGGACCGTCTGCAGGATGCCGCCGTTGCGATAGTATTCCATCTCGACGGGGGTGTCGATGCGGACGTGGGCGTGGAATTCCACTTGCGTTCCGTCCGCGTTCTTGGCTCGGACCAGGATCGTGCTACGCGGCTGAAGCTCGTTGTCCAAACCGTCGATGTCGAATGCTTCTTCGCCGGTCAGCCCGAGGCTCTGCCACGTGCTGCCCTCGGGGAACTGCAACGGCAGCACGCCCATCCCCACCAGATTGCTGCGATGGATCCGCTCGTAGCTAGCCGCAATCACGGCCCGTACACCCAGCAGGAACGTGCCCTTGGCCGCCCAATCGCGGCTGCTGCCCGTACCGTACTCGGCGCCGGCCAGCACGACCAGCGGCACACCCTGCTCGCGATACTTCATCGCCGCATCGTAGATGGGCATCACGTCGCCATCGAGCAGGTATCGAGTCACGCCGCCTTCGACCCCGCCTGCCAGATGGTTGCGGATGCGGATATTGGCAAACGTACCACGGATCATCACCCGGTCGTTGCCTCGCCGCGATCCATAACTGTTGAAATCGCTCGGCTGAACGCCCTGCTCGACCAGAAAACGACCCGCCGGACTGTCTTTTGCGATCGATCCGGCCGGCGAGATGTGGTCGGTGGTCACCGAATCACCTAACACGGCCAAACAACGAGCGTTCCGGATCGGCGCGACCGGGGTCAGCGTGGCGGTCAGACCCAGCAGGAACGGCGGCTCCTGGATGTACGTGCTGGCCTCGTCCCATTGATACAAATCGCCGCCGGCGACCGGGATCTGGTTCCATGTCTCGTTGGAATCGAAGGCACTGGCGTAGCGAGATCGATACATTTCAGGATCGATCGATTGACGGATCGTCTGCAAGATCTCCTCACGCGTCGGCCAGATATCGGCCAGGAAAACATCGTGTCCGTCCCGATCCTGGCCGATCGGATGTTGGGTCAGGTCGATGTCGGTGGTACCGGCCAGCGCATAAGCGACCACTAGCGGCGGGCTGGCCAGGTAGTTCGCCTTGACCAACGGATTGACTCGGCCTTCAAAGTTCCGGTTGCCGCTCAACACGGCCGCTGCCACTAGGTCGCCCTGTTGCACCGCTTCGGCCACCGGCTCCGGTAGCGGTCCGCTGTTACCGATGCACGTGGTACAGCCGTAGCCGACCGTATGGAAGCCCAAAGTCTCTAACGCGGTCGTCAAACCGGATTTATCCAGATAGTCGCTGACCACTCGCGAACCCGGTGCCAGGCTGGTCTTGACGTACGGCGGCACGCACAGTCCTCGCTCGACCGCTTTCTTCGCCAGCAGGCCCGCGGCCAGCATCACCGACGGATTGCTGGTATTGGTACAGCTCGTGATCGCTGCGATCACCACCGCACCGTGACCGATCGTTGCACTCTGACCGTTGGCCGGAACCACCGCCGTCTGCTGGCAGGTAGCTTCGTCCAACGCGAAACCTCGTTGATTCACCGGCGCCCGCAGCGCCTTGCGGAAATCCTCCTGCATGGCCGCCAACGTCACGCGATCCTGAGGCCGTTTGGGACCTGCCAACGAGGGCTGGACCGAGCCCAGATCCAGAGTCAACGTCTTCGTGTAGATGGGCGGCAACGCATCGTCGGTCCGGAATATGCCCTGCTCTTTGGTATAACGCTCGACAAAGGCCACCTCGTCCGGCGTCCGGCCCGTTTCACGCAGGAAATGGAGCGTCTCGCCGTCGATCGGGAAGAAACCCATCGTCGCCCCATACTCGGGTGCCATGTTCGCGATCGTCGCTCGGTCGGCCAATGTCATCTTCGATACGCCACTGCCAAAGAACTCGACGAATTTCCCCACCACGCCTTCACGACGCAGGATCTCGGTGACGGTCAACACCAGATCCGTCGCCGTCGCGCCCGGCGGCAACTCGCCCGTCAATTCGAAACCGACCACTTCCGGCATCAACATATACAGCGCTTGGCCCAGCATCACCGCTTCGGCCTCGATCCCGCCGACTCCCCAGCCCACGACACCCAGCCCGTTGATCATCGTCGTGTGGCTGTCGGTGCCGACCAAAGTATCCGGCACAGCGACCGGACCCAAGGCATCTTGGCGGAGGAACACGCACTTGGCCAGGAACTCGAGGTTCACTTGATGCACGATCCCGACGTTGGGTGGTACGGCGCGGAAGTTTTCGAACGCCTTCTGACCCCAACGCAAAAACTCGTAACGCTCGCGATTACGTTGGAATTCCAGATCGACGTTCGCCTGTAGGGAATCGGCCGTCCCAAACCGATCGACCTGGACTGAATGATCGATCACCAGATCGACGGGGATCAACGGATTGATCTTCTTCGGATCGCCGCCCAATCGCCTCATCGCCGATCGCATGGCCGCCAGGTCGACGACCGCAGGCACGCCCGTAAAGTCCTGTAGCACCACTCGAGCCGGCTTGAAGGGGATCTCCAGCTTGGCCGGCGAAGCTGCGTCCCAGGCGGCCAGGTGCCGAACGTCGTCCTCGGTCACCTCGTACCCGTCGCAATTCCGCAAGACGGCCTCCAGCAACAAGCGGATGGAAAACGGCAATCGAGAAATCTGCCCGAGCCCCGCCTGTTCGAGCCGCTCCAAGCGATAGATGCCCACCGGGCCTTGGCCACTATCGAACGTATCCCTTGCCCCAAACGGGTCAACTTTCCTGGTCCCTTGGCTCATCGATCGGCTCCATTTCCCACGATTAATCAAGACATCAGGCCTGCAGCCAGGCCCAAACATATTCACGATTTCAATCATTCTAATGATTCGAAGACCGTTGTTAAGGTGGCACGCGTGGCAGAAGGTAGAATGGGCAGCCATTTGGCACGTCGCTTCGCGCAATCGACCGCGACGCTGGCCGCGTTTTCGCGATTGGTATCGCGAGAGATACGGCAACGATCATGAGTCGGTGTGGCTAGGTGCTCAATCATCCGGTTGGACGCCCAAGCGCCGCAACTGCTCGGCCAGACGTTCGGCCCGCTGCTTTTCCAGCTCGGCCCGCTGCTTTTCCAGCTCGGCCCGCTGCTTTTCCAACTCGGCCCGCTGCCTCTGGTGCTCGATGCATTCCGCGCCCGTGGGGATCAGTTGCCCGCGTTCGTCGGTCCAACGGAGCCACGTGTCATGGTGGTCTTCGTACGGGCCCTCCCACCGTTCCAAACCCAGCCCGATGCCGGCCAATCGAGTCGGCTCGGGCAACGCTTGATACCCAGTCGCCTGCAAGCCAAAGGCGCGGATGGGCTGATCGCTGAGGATCTGTTGCGGATCGTAGATCACGTAGTAGCGGATGCCGATCCGGGCATAACCGGCCAGTTTCGCGTCGTCCTCGTCGCCACAATCGTTCGAGACGACTTCGATCACCACATCCGGCGGCTTGCCGTAATGCCAGACAAAATACGAGCGGTGCTTCTTCGGCCACAAATCCGCAGGCAGTTCCACCTCCAGGCTCAGCATCATGTCCGGCACGTAGGGCGGTTGGCGAACCGCGTAGAACAATCCCACGTTCGCCAGTGCGATGAACGAGCGTTTCTCGCCAGCCCAATCGGGCCAATGGTAGAGTGGCTCGGTCAACAGACGCTGCTGCTTTTCGGAGAAGATATTATCCACGGGCGTATCGTCCTCCGTGACCAAATGCTCGACGTCCGGGTAAGCTTCCGGTGGAATCGCGAGCGATGGTTGTTCCACAAGTGATGTTTCCGTGCTCATCGTCTTCTCCGCTTCTCCGCTTCTCCGCTTGTCGCACCGCCAGCAGGCGGATCGATTGGCTGCCCTTGCGGCGTAAGAGATCCCTGCGGTGACCCGCGAACCCGCCAAGCTTTCGGGCCTCGAGACCGCACCTATTATTTTTGCACCATCCGAGGCCCTTGGCAAGACGAGTGGCAGGAGTGTTGCATCCGAGCTTGGATGAGCGTAGGCTGAAAGCTACGGTCGGGAACGGTTCCGGTACGATCGGTCAAGCGTCGAGGGTTTTTGCGACACGGGAGGACGATTCATGCTGACGTGTGGATGGTGGCTAGTGGCGGCCTGGTGTGGGATGCAAGCGTCTGCGGCTGCTGCCGACGTGGTGATAGAAAATGTGCGGATCCACGACGGCAGCGGCCGGGAAGAATTCGTGGGCGATCTGGCGATCCGCGACGGCCGGATCGTAGCGGTCGGATCGGTGGCCGTGTCGGGTGAACCGCGGCGGATCGATGGCACCGGTTTGATCGCCGCACCGGGCTTTATCGACCTGCACACCCACTGTGATCGCGGGATCACCAAGCACCCGACGCGACTCAATAAAAACTACTTGACGCAAGGCGTCACCACCGTGGTGACCGGCAATTGTGGTTTCGGGCCTTGGGATGTCCAAACGTTTCTCGAACAGGTGGACGCCGAGGGCGCCGGGACGAATGTCGCCCATCTGATCCCCCACGGCGCCGTGCGAAGCCGGATCATGGGCTCGGCCAAACGCGCGCCGACCGAAGAAGAATTCGAAAAGATGAAGCAACTGGTCGATCAGGGCATGCAGAGCGGCGCTTGGGGGATCTCGACCGGGTTGATCTATACACCCAGCTCGTACGCCGACACGGACGAGCTGATTGCATTGAGTCGCGTTGTCGCGCAGCATGGCGGTCTGTATGCCTCGCATATCCGTGGCGAAGGAGTCGGGTTGCTGGACTCGGTCAACGAGGCGATCGAGATCGGCCGCCAAGCAAACCTGCCCGTCCATATCTCGCACATGAAAGCCTCGGGCAAACCAGCCTGGGGACTAGCAACCGGAGCGATCCGGCTGATCCAGCAGGCTCGTCAACAAGGCTTGGCGGTCACGGCGGATCAGTACCCGTACGTCGCCAGCAGCACGTCGCTGGCCGCGATGGTCATGCCAGAAGACTACCGCAGCACGAACCGCTTGAACCAGGCGTTGGCCGACCCCGCGCGGGCCGCCGCGCTGCGAGCGGCGCTGACCGAGAACCTGCGAGCCCGTTCGGACGGAGCGGCATTGATGATCGCCAGTTATGGGCCCCAGCCCGCTTGGCATGGCAGGAACCTAGCCGATCTGGCTGCGGAACAAGGCTGCTCGGTGGAAGATCTGGTGCTGCAGATCCAACAGAACGGCGGCGCGCGGATGGTGAATTTCGGGATGCAGGAACAGGAGGTCCGGCAGATCATGCAGCAGCCGTTCGTCGCCACGGCCAGCGACGGCGGATCGATGGTCCCCGACGATAGTGTCCCGCATCCGCGAAACTACGGCTGTTTTCCACGGAAAATCGGTCGTTATGCGATCCAATGGCAAGTGGTGTCGTTGTCCGACGCGATCCGTAGCTCGACCGGGTTGCCCGCCGATATCTTCGGGTTCCGAGATCGAGGCTACCTACGCGAAGAGATGGTAGCCGATATCGTGGTGTTCGATCCCGAAACGTTCCGCGACGTCGCCACGTTCGAAGCCCCCCACCAGTACTCGACCGGCGTGCGTTACCTGCTGGTCAACGGACAATTCGCCATCGACAACGGCGAAGTAACCGGCGTACTGGCCGGCCGAGCCCTGAAGCATCCCGGGACTCAGGCGTCGGAGGCTGATCCAGATAGCACATGACCACGGCGAGAAAAGACGACGGAGGCTGGGGGGGTTGTTCGAGCGAGAGCCTGGGATGTGAGATGGGTGCTCCATCGACGCAACAGCCCCACTCTTCGCCGCTGATCGCTACAGATTGCCAACTGCTGCCTGATAGCATGATGGGTACCGTTGGAAAAGGCTGCAAAACCCAGCTCTGAATGTCCGATCATTTGTCAGGACAGATGCCCTATCAATACTGGGAAGGAGAAGCCATGGAAGACAAAATTCGGATCCAGGACTTGGCGGCGGACGAGATTCGAGAATTGCTGATGGAAGAGGGAAGAGGACTGGACGAGCAGCAGAGTATTGCCCTGAAACAGTTCGTCGAAGATATCGGCGGCATGGAGAACGCGCTGGCGGCGCTAGCGATGCTGGACGAGCTGGAAAGGGCCGCATAAGCGGTCGGCAGAGAAACAACCCCATGGTTGCATAAAAAGTAGGACGGATTGGCAATCCGTCCTACGCAGCGCGAACGGGGTCGGGAGTCGTTTTCGGGCAACAACGAACCATGTGGGAAACGCTCTCTCCGAAAACGACTCCCGACCCCGTTCGCTTTGCATTCGCTCTGCATTTCGCGCGGTGACTATTGGAAGAGCCGCACGGTCAATCCAGCAGGGCTTGAAGCAGGGAAATCAGTTCCTCCTCGCTTTGCGGCATGGCTTGGCTCAGTCGCTGGGATACAGCGTTTCGAGCTGCGTCGGATGGCACGACGCCCTCCAGGCGTCCTAGGATCTGCTGCAAGGCTTGGCCGCCGCGTTGGATGTGATTGGCCGCAACGTCCAGGCCGGCTTGGTCCCGTTCGGGCAGACGGAGGGCTGACTGCCGAGTCCAGATGCGGTTGGCGTTGAGGGTCGATGCTACCAATTGGCCCCGGATGGACAGGTCGTAGCCCATGTTCATCGCCGCCCCGTTTCCTTCGATGCGGATGCCTTGTAACAGACCACGCCCACCGTAATCGAACACCCCGATCCCGCCAGTTTGGCAGCCGATCACCAGGTTGTTCCGCACCACGGCGGGGCCGCCACCGATGGCGATCCCCGGATTGTTCCGCGAACCGATGACGACGTTTCGTTCGATCACGGACGCATCCTCCGCCGCGCCATCCTGGACGCCGTACACCATGATGCCCGGCCCGCGCGTGCCGGTGATCACGTTGTCACGGATCACCCCGCCGCGGACGTTCAGCTTCAGTTGAATGCCGTAGCCGATTCCCCCGTCGATATCGCGGCCATCGATCACATTGCCCTCGAAAACGAAGTTGGCGATGTCCAGTTTTCCCGGATGGTTGCCGATGTAGACCGGCGTTCGCCGCGAGCCGATAAAACGGCAGCCTGCGATGCGCAGTCCATGGACGTGGGCCGAGTTGGCGGAGATATCGCCGCCGCCACATTGACGAAAAGTGCAACGCTCGATCGTCAAGTCATCGACTCGTTCCACTCGGATCCCATAAGCATGCGTTGCGTGGAAGCTCAGGTCTTGGATACGCAGGTGGCTGCCTGCGATGCGCCACAAATTGTGCCCACGGCCCGTAAAACGCAGCTCGGGACGCTCGCCGGAATCTACCACCCCGCGGATGGTGATGGGGCGATCCGGAGTGCCGCTGACCTGTACTACCGCATGAGCTTCATGAACGCCAGGCAAGAAACGCAACTCATCTCCCGGCCTCAGCGCCGCGAGCTTCACACGGTAATCCTCCCCCGCTGCGACCTCGACCACGCTTGCCGGCCGTTCGTCTGCCAGCGCACCGGCCGCGATGCACGGGGCAAACAAGAGCATCCTTACGAATCGCGTCATGATTTGTCTCCTGGATCATCTCCCAAGACCGGCCAAATGCCTGTAAGCATCCGGCCAGGTATTTTTGGTGGAATCGGCGGAAGGGGTCGGGAGTCGTTTTCGGATAAGCCGCTTTCCAT
>REEF01000398.1 GCA_007695205.1 Planctomycetaceae bacterium | reverse complement strand
AAATCCGCTGTCGCACCAAACACGACAGCGGATCAAGGCGAGTTGGTGGGTGTGTCGTCAGTTCGACCGGGGCGGATATGCAGATGGCAGCAGCCGGGGCGGCCGGGTTTCCAGGTGTCGACGGTGAATTCGAACCCGGCTGCTTCGAACGTGCCCTTGTCGATTTCTCCCGCGATACGGCAGAGGGTTTCACGCAGCGATTCGTCCAATCCCAGTTCCTCCCAAGCGGCCTTCAACGGGCATTGTTGCAGCTCGATGTCCAGCCCTTGCGAATCGCAACGGATGACGTTGGGTTGGAACAACCGCCCATCGTCAGGGACATTCGCGACAAAGGCCTGGCAGAGTCCCGTGAAGTCGTCGGGTCCGTAATCCCGAAACTGCTGGCCGATCTGCTGACCGCGGCGCAGGATGGCACGCTTCATGATCGTTTCCGCACGCGCTTCGCCCACTTCCTGACTGAGTTCCTCGTAGATCAACGCATACAGAAGGGCTCGGTTCTTGAACGATGCCAACAACTGTCGACGCAGGGATTCTTCGCTCATCTTGTCCTCCTCCGTTTCATGAAGCCAGGCATTGCTGCAGGTAGCGGATACTGTCGCCGGCCAAGGCCTCGACGCCCGGTTCATAGTCGAAGACCTCGACCGACACCCAACCTTGGTAATCGATCTCGCGCAGCGCGGCCAGGATGGGTACAAAATCGATCTCCCCCATCCCGGGACCTCGACGATTAGCATCGTTGGCGTGCACGTGTTCCAAGTACGAGGCGTTTTGGCGGATGATGTCGGGGATGGGGCTCGATTCGCTGGACATGGCCTTGACGTCCAAGTGCAAGCGGCAATGGGGCGAAGCGACTTTGCGGACCAGTTCGACGCCCAGTTCGGCCGTCAGCAGAAAATCGCCCTCTTCCGGGCTGAGCGGTTCGACGGCCAGCACCACACCGCATTGTTCCATCGCGGGCATGGCGGCTTGCAGGACATCCGCGGCATAGTCCATCGCCTGGTCCAGGGTCACACCGGGCAGCAGATTTCGCTGTTGGGGCGAACCCAGGACCATCACCCGACCGCCCAGATCGCGGCACAGTCGAGCCAGATCGGCCAGGTATTCGGTCGTGCTGGCTCGGACCTGCCGGTCGGGACTGGTCAGGTAGAAGCCTTCGGTAAAGGCCAGCAGCCAATGCAGGCCGACGACCTGCAGGTCCGCAGCTTCTGCCTGACGCCGGACCTCCTGACGTTGCTGGGCGGTGATCTTTCGCGCGTCCTTGTTCATGGTGAAGGGCGCAAATTCGATGCCCGTATAGCCCAGTTGGCGAGCGAATGCGAACGCCTTGTCGAAAGGCCAGTCCTGAAAGGTTTCGTTGCAGATGGCGAATTTCATGATTACAACCCCGGTAAGAGTTTCTGGCGGGATCCGGTAGCACGCTTCTTTTTTGGAGTGGTCGCTGGCTGATCCGAATTCAAACGCCGCCCATCGGCCGTACTGGGAGCGCTGACCAAAGGTTCCGCAGCCCCCTCCAATCGATCACCGACGTCGATTTTCGACAAACGCCGCTCGATTTTCTGAGCATAGTCGGCCGACAGTTCGAATCCCAGGTAGCGACGGCCCAGTTTCTTGGCGACGGCCAGCGTGGTCCCACTGCCCGCGAAGGGATCCAGCACGATCTGGCCCTCGCGGCTGCAGGCTCGCAGGATGCGGCCCAGCAACTGCTCGGGCATCTGACAACCATGAAAGCCCTCGCGTTCGTGGAACGTCCCGGCGACTCGAGGAAAGTACCACGTGTCTTCGTCACCGGAAAAGCCTTCGCGCAGATCCTGCGGTCGTAGGATCCATGTATCGTCCGGCAGTCGACCACGGGGATTCGCTCGTGCGTCTTGGTAAACCAACTGACGCGCCGAAGGGACGCGGACCTGATCGGCCAGGAACGTGAACCGCTTCGGGTCTTTGACCATCTGGAAAAGATGGGCGTGCGAACGAGCGAACTTATGTTTGCAGTGGACGCCGAACGTGTAGTACCAGATCACCCAACTGCGACAGACCAGCCGATGCTGACGCTGCATCAGGACCTTCAATTCGGCCGCGTATTCGTCCCCGATGGCCAGCCAAAAGGTGCCGTCGTCCTTGAGCAGACGCACCACCTGGCCGATCCAGCGGTCACACCAGTCGAGATACTCGTCGTCGTTCAGATCATCGCGGTACACATCGTATTTGTAGCCGATGTTGAAGGGCGGATCGGCGAACGCCAGATCGATGCAGCCCGCCGGCAGCTTGCTCATGCCCACGATACAATCTTCGTTGTACAGGCGATCCGTCTGTAAGGCCATGCAGGCACCCCATGGATAACGAGACCAAAACGTCAAGCGTCGCGAACTGAAAACGGCGATGGAACGTTGGAATTGTGGTCCAATCGAAGAGGGCTCACAAGTGGCCTAAGGAACGCTTCAAGAACAACTTCGGCATTTCCATTGCCGGACGCCGAGGTGACTCGAACCGGCTTCACGCTGCCGGACGACGGGGACCGCCTCGCCAACGCTGCAGGGGTTTCAGGATAAGACTCCCGTCCAGCGTCCGGGAGCCACACCGCAGGGCTGCCAAATCGCTCATTCGTGGCGCAATGCCTCGATGGGGTCCATCATGGCGGCGCGGCGGGCCGGATAGACGCCGAAGATCATGCCGATGCCAACCGAGGTCATGAAGGCCACCGTGATCGCCAGGATGCTGATCGCCGTCTCGATCTCGCTCATCGAAGTCACCGCGATCGGGATCGCGATGCCCAGGAAGATCCCCAGCAAACCGCCCGTCGCCGACAGCACGGTACTTTCCACCAGGAACTGCGCCACAATGTGCGTGCGAGTCGCCCCTAAGGCTCGACGAATCCCGATTTCCCGAGTTCGTTCGGAAACGGTCGCCAGCATGATATTCATGATGCCGATCCCGCCGACCAGCAGCGAGATGCCCGCGATCGAACCCAGCACCAAGTTCCAGATCCGTTTTTCTCGTTCGGCCTGACGCAGCAGTTCCAGGGGGACATGGATTTCGTAGTCCTCGCCGGTCGGGTGGGTGCGGCGCAGGATCGCACCAGCCATCGCTGCTGTCTGGCTGACCAGCGTTTCGTCGTGAACCGTCAAGGTGATTTCGCTCAGTTGCACGCGTTCCAGTTCGCGACTGCCGGCGCGAAGGATGGTCTGCAATTCGCCAAATCGGCTGCGTGCGGCGGTCAGCGGCACGTAAATGTCATTATTGAAATCCGAGCCCCCGATGGCACCTGGGCGCGCCGAACCGCTATCCTGCGTGTCCAGGATGCCCACCACGCGATAGGCACCCGAGCCCAGCAATACGGTCTTGTCCAGCGGATCTTCGAAGCTGAACAGCCGCTGCGCGGCGCCGGCGCCCAGCACGGCGACATTCGCCATCGTTTGCATATCCAGATCGACCAGGAACCGGCCGCGACGCACCGGCACATTCTTGATAAGCTGGTAGTCGGGGGTCGTGCCCAGCACGCGAGCATTACTGACTCGGTACCTGCCATTTTGAGCGTCTTTGCGCAGCAAGATCGTGGGCACGGCGCGGCGAACGGTAGGCAGCGTGGCTTGCAGGCGTTCGAGGTCATCGTATCGCAAACCGTATTCCAGAACGCGACTGGTCTGCGATTGAGCGGAGTTGCCGGTCGAAGAATCGCCCGCATCATCTTGCCCGGGCTTGACGCTGCGGACGATCACGTTGGTGGCGCCCAACTGCCGAATCTGTTCGACCGCATGCCGCTTCGAGCCCTCACCGATCGCCAGCATGGCGATCACCGAACTGACACCCAGGATCGTGCCCAGCATCGTCAGGAGGCTGCGCAGCTTGTTCAGCATCAGGTTTCGCACGGAAAGCTGAAAAATCTTAAGCCACATCGTTATGGACGTTCTGTTGGAGGGCTATCATTCGGCCGCAGGGAGTGCGGGGACATCGGCAGCGGGAGCGACGTCATCCGCAACCGGTAGGTCGTCCATATCCGCGTCGATTCGTTCATCGCGTTGCCTGGTCTCGTCGAAGATGGCCATCGGATTCAGCACCACGCGTTCGCCCTCTTCCAGCCCCTCGACAATATGCACGAACTTATCATTGCTGCGGCCCAATCGCAGAGGGCGGCGGACCGGCAATCCCTGCTGCTCGACGTAACACCACGTTTGGTTTTGAACTTGAACGATCGCCTGGACGGGGATGCTGATCACGTCTTCCAGCCGATCGACGTGGATTTCGACGACGGCGGTCATACCGGGCTTCAACTGTTGGACCTCTTCATCGATCGTGACCACCGTCTCGTATACTTTGGTGTCGCTGCTGAGAAATCCGCCCGGATCCGGCAAAACGGCCACCGACCGGACCGATGCACGGTAGACTCGGTCTGCAAAGGCATCCAAGCGGACCGTCGCTGACAATCCCGGTTCGATCTGATCCACCACAGATTCGTGGACGGCCGTCTTCACCTGCATCTGATTCAGATTGGGCAGCGAAAGCAAGTGCTGACGCTGCCGGACGGTAGCCCCTTCGCGGATCTCCTCGCGGTTCCATCGGCTGGCCGATACGGCATAGGCCACCATACCATCTTGAGGCGCATAGATCCGACATTTCTCCAACTGATCTTTGTAGCGTTCCAGCCGTTCCTCCTCCTTGGCCAACGCCTGATTGGCGGCATCCAAGGCAGCTTGCGACTGGGCCGTTAACGCTTCGTTGTTTCGTTGGACCTGTTCCAAGCGACGGCGAGTCGTCTCCAGGCGTCCGTGCAGCTTCAGCGACTGCATGTTCAAGTCGTAATTTTGCAGCTTGGAAAGCGTGGCCATTTGAGTCTTCAATCGATTCACTCTCGTGGCGAATTCGTTCTCGGCTCGCAGGAAATCGTAACTGATGCGATCCAATTCGCCCTTGCCTGCATAACCCAGCTTGAAGAGGGTTTCGATTCCCCGTTTTTCGTTTTCCCGCAGCATTAGATTCGCCTGAGCCGAGCGGATTTCGTTGTTGACATCGTCGATTAGCCGTTCGATCGCATCGACCTCCAGTCGTCGTGTTCCGCTCTCTTCGTCCGTGAACATCTCGACTTCCAGTTCGGCTAGCCGCACGTCCAGTTCGGCATCGGCCAGGCTGGTCTCGTTTTGCGTGATCTGGTTTTCGTGTTTCGCCTGCGCTTGGATCTGATTGGCGCGAGTCCGATCGGTTTCCAAGATCTGCTGGTCAAGCCGCTCCTGGTGCGGGGCCGAATCCAATTCGATCAAAAGGTCGCCTGCCTTGACCGACGTCCCGTTGGGGATCAACCAAACGATCGCCGTGCCCGAATGTCCCGACGTTCGAATCTCATCCACCTCGCACAGGATCTCGATGTTAATCTGGCTCTCCAGATTTCCCCGCTCGGTGACCACGATCGGCAGATCGTCGCGTTCGACCGTAAAGAGGACCAAGTCCTGGGGGGGCTTGCCGAAATGACTCCGAAGGCGGTTCAGTGGACCCGCTAATCCGACGGCGACCACCAAGACGAATGCGACGAACAACCACTTCCACGGAATCCGCCGACCGGGTCTTTCGTCGTACTCAAGAAAATCCATGTGTTCCGAATTGGCTGGTCGCTGCGTTTCGGACGTGTTCAGTGGGCTTTGGGTCGTTTGCTGCTGCGATTTAATAATCATGACGTTCCTCGAAGCATGCATTGAGGTAGGGCGGGTCCCCCCAGATAATGACAGGCGGGTTTGATGCTTGCGGATTCCTCTCTCAATTCTACGCGATTATTAACCCTTGTAAACTATCACAAGTTTCGACGAAACTGGACAATTCAGTCCAACTGACTAATTTTCGTTCACCCATTGAAGCTGATCTTCTGGCCACCAGGGGCGCGGAAGTGGTGCATCGATGGCGACCCATTCGCGAGTCATCGGGTGTCGGAACCGCAAGCGGCAGGCATGCAAGGCGATCCAACGACCGCGTGGATCGTCGGTGGCCGGCCCAAACGACGCGGGGTTACCATACAGATGGTCGCCCAGAATGGCGTGACCTCGAACGGCAGCTTGCAGCCGGATCTGGTGCATGCGACCGGTCTCCAGCCGAATCTCCAGCAACGAACGCCCGGGCATTTCGGCCAGGCGGCGAAAGTGCAAGACCCCTTCTTTGGCACCCGGGTGATCGGGCTCCACCCGCTCGGCCTTGGCCACATCAGGGATCTTTCGTAGAAAATCGGTCCAAGTCCCCGACTCTTCGGCTACTTGGCCTTCGACCAGCGCCCAATAGATTTTTTCGATTTCGCGCCGTTGAAACTGTTCGGCGACGCGTCGGGCAGCTCGCACGTGCTTGCAGAGAATCAGTGCTCCGGAGACGGGCCGGTCCAACCGGTGCAGGACGCTGAGATAGATATTTCCCGTCTTACGATCACGTTCTTTTAAGAACTGCTTCGCACGAAGCTCGAGACTGTCGATGCCCGGCGGACCTTGCGTCAGCAGCCCGCCCGGTTTGTTGACCACCAGGCAGGGGCCGTGTTCATAAAGCAGGTCCAATGTAACAGGTGACATTCGATACTCCCGTCGTTCTCCCCGAATTGGCTGATTTCTAAATTCTGACAGATTTTCGTACGGTTTCCCGCCCGGTATCGCACTAATGAGAATAATGGGAGGAACAAACCGATGCGACTGACACTGCGAACGTTATTAGCGTATTTGGACAACATTCTGGACGAAAAGGATGCTGCTGAACTTCGGCAGAAGATCGAGTCCAGTGATTTTGCGAAAGGTCTGGTGCAACGCGTGCAGAGCGCCAGCGCGCGAACGCGACTGGGCGCGCCCTCGGTGACCGGCAAGGGTATGGGAATGGACCCGAACACCGTGGCCGAATATTTGGACAACGCGCTGCCGCCGGATCGTGTGCCGGACTTGGAGCGAATCTGCCTGGAATCGGACGTCCATCTGGCGGAGGTCGCATCCTGCCATCAGATCTTGGCGATTGTGTTGGGCGAGACGGCTCATGTCGACCCCGGCTTAAGAGAACGCATCTATCGAATCGGCGCGCCCGATACCGATCGAACCGATACCGATCGAACCGAGGCAGACGATGGGCAGCAGGCTGTGGTTGCCAGCGGCCAGATGGTTCCCGACGGCACTTCGGGGACCGAGGGCCCAGCGTTGGACGACGTGCACCCGTCGCCGCTCGCCCCAGTCCCGCCTCCGACAACCGTCGCGTCGATTCGCCGGAGAATACCGGGGATTCGTCCTGAAAAGATGCAGGTTCCCGACTATTTGCGCGCCGGCCAGCGATCGAATTGGAAACCGCTGGTGATCACCTTGTGCTTGGCTTTCCTGCTGTCTGCGGTGGCGCTTCGAGCGATGGGGCCGTTCGATCGCAGTCACCCGTTGTTGCGTTTCGCCGGCGGTGGGCCGGCGCCGGTAGCAGAACTCGACAGTTCTGCTCGATCGGCCATCGTGGATGAAACGCCGGCCCTTGACCCTGAGGAAGATCCATCGAAGGATTCGCGTCCTGACCAGCGGACGGATGGACCTGCACTTGCGGACCAGACCGCCGAGCAACCTGACGATGAAGGCATCGATACGGACGTGACGCACGACCCGCCGGCCGTCGAGGAGGATCAGCCCGCCGTCGGGGTCCAGGACCCCGACCCTACCGATCCGATGGATGATGATGTTCGGGAAGCCCCTGACTTTCCTGTGACGACCCCCATCCCCGCCGATGCAGCGGATGGTTCGACGGCCGACGACCAGCCGGCTGAGCAGTCCGATCTGGCTGAAACGATCCCGACCACACCGCAGGAGGTAGCTGGAGAACCTGTGGAAGTAGGCTTTGTGAAAATGAAGGACCAGCATTTTCCCTTGCGGATCGACCATGGCACTCAAAAATGGTACCGCCTACCGGCTCGATCTAAGCTTTCTTCTGGCGATCATCTACGAATTTTGCCTACCTTCCAACCAGAGATCGTACTTGCCCCGGGCGTCCAGGCAACGTTTGCCGGAGCTTCGTCCGTACACCTGACGGCCCCGACATCCGAGGGAGATGCGACGCTAACGATGGATTACGGCCGAGCTTTTTTCTCCACGGCCGGAGTTCCTGGCGCGAGGCTGCGGCTGACACTGGGGGATCGTACCTGTGTCGTAACCTTCTTGGATGCCGCCTCGGAAATCGCCGTGGAAACACGAAACTTTTTGCCCTTGGGTGCGAATCCCGAGGTCGATTCCACGCAACGAGTCATCCGGGTCTTTGCGGTGATCGGCCGGATCGAATGGCAGGACGATCCCCAGGCTTCACCGGTGCCGGTGGCTGACGGCCAAGTTCGTGTGCTGGTTGACACCCGTGCCGAGACCATCTCGGCGGGCGAGCTGCCGTCTTGGATTCTCGGAAACGACTTGCGGGAAATCGACCGAAGTGCTTCGGCCATCCTGGCGAATTTCCTGGTCGCCGATCGACCGATTTCGCTTTCGTTACGCGAACGCACTCAAGACCGTCGCACGGAGATCCGAGCTTTGGCAGCCGTCTCGCTTTCTCAGTTGGACAGTCACGAGGCTTTGGTGGCCGAGTTGGATGATCAACGACAGCGGGCACATTGGAGTTCGTCCTTCGAGGCGCTTCGCCATGCGATCGCCCGCAGCCCCGAATCGGCGGCGGCAGTGCGGGAAGAATTCGAGAGGCTTTTCCCCAAGGTAGCCGACCAAGCCTATCGATTGTTATTCGGCTTCAGTCAACAGCAGCTTGTCGAGGGTGCCGACGAAACGTTGGTGGGGCTACTTGATCACCCCTCCTTGTGCGTGCGCGTGCTGGCTTTTGAAAATCTTCGTCGCATCACAGGAATGACACTACTTTATAGGCCAGAGTCGTCCGAAGAATTAAGGAGATCACGTGTACGTGGCTGGCGAGACCGGCTGGACAATCGCACCATTTTGTTTGATATGCCCCCCACTGCGACCTCGGAAGAGTGGTAGGCGAAGGTCTTCCAGTTGACTTTTCCACCGAAGGTCGGGAAATGTCAATTGAAAAACGCGCTTCCCTGGACTCGTCGCCCCCTTTCTGCCGCGCCGATCAGTGAATAGACTGAGGCGTTCCGCTTGCTCATGGGAGACAGTGCGAATTGGATTTGTTCCCGATCGGCAAGGCCTGTAGAATAATGCTGTTCGTCTCTTGTCGATCCGAAATGAAGGCAAGTCATTTAGAAATCCGTTTAGAAGGAGAGAACTGCGGTGCAAATCAACATCTCGGCACGGCACGGTCACCTCAGCGCTGAAACCCAGGATAAGATTCGCGACAAGCTGGATAAATTACGTCGTCTTTATGATCGCATTTCTGCCATCGCTGCGACTGTGGACCTTGAGAACCAGGAATCGAGGCGGGTCGAGTTGCGTGTGTCGGTCGAGCGTAATGACGATTTTGTTTCTTCGGAAAATGCTACCAGCGTCATGGCGGCGTTGGACGGCGCGACGCACAAAATTGAACAGCAGTTGCGGAAACACAAGGACAAACGCCGCGACCGTCGGTCGCAAGGGCTAGGACGAGTGGAAGTCCCGGAAGATCAGCAGATCGATCCGCAGATCGACTAGCAGGGATGTCCGGCACGGCCGCCTGGGGCAGTTTCCGGTTGGGGACGTGATCCAGGCGGGCCCTAGCTGCGATTAATCTAATAGAGAGGACTTGGATGATGAACTTTTCCGACTTCATTGAAGTAGGTGCCATCAGGGCGGACCTGAAGGCGTTGGACAAGGAGACAGTGATCGAGGAGTTGGTGGAAGCGTTGGTGCAGTCCGGTGGAATTCAGCCGCAGGACAAGATGAGCATCGTCGAAGCGGTGATGAAGCGCGAGGAACTGGGAAGCACCGGAATAGGCCGGGGCGTCGCCGTTCCTCACACCAAGCATGCGAATGTCAATCGTTTGATCGGGACCGTAGGGATCAGCCGCAACGGCGTCGAGTTCGCGAGTTTGGATGGCGAAAAGGTGTTTATTTTCTTCTTGCTGGTTTCTCCGCCGGATCGGCCGACCAATCATCTGCGGGCTTTGGAGAGCATCTCGCGTCAGTTGCGCGATGACACCTTCTGTCGATTCCTTAAGCAATCGAAGACGCCCGAGGACATTCTGCTACTGCTGGAAGAAGCAGACGACGACCGGAAAGCGGACAAAAAGAGTTAAAAAGACGCAGTTAAACGCAGTGGCGCCCGGCATGCGGGCGATCACCATTTTAGCGAGCTCGGCATTCGATGTGGAATCGTGTCGTATCCAGGGAAGTCACTGTGGTCAATCCTCAAGGATTGCACGCACGGCCCGCTGATGCTTTCGCTCGACGTGCCAGCCAGTTCGAATCGGTGATCGATGTCGTGAAGCAGGGCCAGCGGGTCAACGGCAAAAGCATTTTAGATCTGTTGATGTTGGCTGCTGAAGAAGGCACCGTATTAACGATCGAGGCACGGGGTGGTGACGCGGAAGATGCGATCGAAGCCCTGGTGAGTCTGATGGAGCAGGTGAACTCCTACGACGAGAGCGCCAAAAGTTCTCCCAATCCATAACAAAACAACACGTTAACAAAACAACACGTTAACAAAACAACACGGTACGGCTGGTGCGAGCGGAAGGGCTCGTCGTCTGCCGCAGTCGGATGATTCCGAGTCCTGCGGCGGCGAGGAGCGGCGGACGCTGGCCGAGGGACCTCATGCAGCAATTTAAAGGAATCGCGGTTTCGCCGGGATTGGCGATCGGAGAATCGCTGATCATCGACAATGAGGGATTTCGTTTTCCTCATCATCTGGTTTTGCCGACAGCGGCGGACGGCGAGGTGCGTCGCTTCATGGAAGCCTTGGACGAGGTAGCGGTTGCCATCCGTGCCAGCCGTGATTCGGTCACCCAGCAGCTAGGCGAGCGGTACGGCGCCATCTTCGCGGCCCATCTTTCCTTGTTGGCTGACCCGCGGCTTCGCGAAGACATCGAAAAGAGGATCCGCGAGGACTTTTATTCGGCCGAATACGCGGTGAGCCGCACGCTGCGAGGGTACGCCGATCATTTCCTGAAGATGGACAATGCGTATCTTGCTGAGCGGGTGCATGATATCTACGACCTGGAGCGTCGCTTGCTGCAGACCCTGACGGGCCGCCAGCGCGAGGATTTCAGCCGGCTGGACAAGCAGGTTGTCGTTCTGGCTCATAATCTGACGCCCGGCGAAACGGTTCATCTGGACCGTCGCTTCGTGCTGGGGTTCGCGACCGAAATCGGCGGCGCGGGCGGCCACACGGCGATCGTGGCTCAGGGGATGGAGATTCCTGCGGTCGTCGGCTTGGGCCAGTTCCTGTCGAATGTTTCCAGTGGCGACGTGGTCATCGTTGACGGCGACCAGGGCCTGGTGATTCTCCGCCCGGACGAAGCGACATTGCAACGATACCGCAAGCGAGTAGAGCAACGCCGGGTGGCCGTCGAGCGTTTGCAGGATTTACGAGACGTTCCTGCGGAGACACTGGACGGAGTGCGGATCAAGATGCTGGCGAACATCGAGTTCCCGTACGAAACGCCGGCTTGCTTGGATCGCGGTGCGGAGGGGATCGGTTTGTACCGCACCGAGTTTCTGTACCTGGCTGCGAAAGTCGAGCCGACCGAGGAGGACCATTATGGTGCCTATGCCGAGGTGGTCCGAGCCATGAAGGGGCGCCCGGTGGTGATTCGCACCCTGGATCTGGGTGCCGACAAGCTGGGATTCAACCAAGACAAGAGGGAAGAGGATTGCAATCCCTTCTTGGGGCTGCGCAGCATCCGATTGGCCCTGGCCAACCTGCAGCTCTTTCGGCCGCAACTGCGAGCCATCCTGCGAGCCAGCGCGCTGGGGGATGTCCGGGTCATGTTCCCGTTGATCTCGACCATGGACGAACTGCTGCGTGCCAAGCAGTTGCTGGGCGAGGCGATGGACGAGCTTTCGGCTGAGGGAATCGATTGCAACCGGGAGATCCCCGTGGGGATCATGATCGAATCGCCGGCCGCCGCGGTGATGATCGATCGTTTCGTCAGGGAGATCGATTTCCTGAGCATCGGTACGAACGATCTGATCCAGTACACGCTGGCCGTCGACCGGGGGAATCCTGCGGTGAACGACCTGTACCAGGCTAGCGACCCGGCGGTGCTGCGGCTGATCCAGCGGACGCTGGAGGCAGCCGAGCAGGCCGATGTCCAGGCCAGCATGTGCGGCCAGATGTGTAGCGATCCGACGTACACCATGTTGCTGCTGGGACTCGGCTTACGTCATCTGAGCGTGGCGCCCAGCAGCATACCCGAGATCAAGGAGATCTGCCGCAAGGTAACGATCCCGCAATGCCAGGCCATCGCCGAGCAGACGCTGACGATGCAGCGGCCTCGCGAGATCGATGCCTACTTGAAGTCCGAGTTAAAAGCGGTCACTGCCGCGAGTGACCGAGGGAGTTAGCTGTCCGATGTTGCGTCAACGAATACGCGTACGATTCCGCAAACAGGGCGATCTGCGATGGATCAGCCACCGGGACTTAGTACGTGTCTTCGAACGTCTGATGCGGCGTGCGGGCCTGCGTTTAGGGATGAGCGAGGGCTTCCATCCCAAAGCGAGGATGACCTTTCCGTCCGCATTGGCGTTGGGCGTCGAAGGACGGGATGAAGTCATGGAATTCGAATTGGCCGAGTCGCTGGGTGCGGAAGAGCTCTCGCGCCGTCTGGCTGACCAGGCTCCGGAAGGGCTTCACCTGACGGAAGTCCGGTGTTTACAGCCGCACCAGCGCAAGGCTCGGCTTCGGCGAGTCACTTATCAGATGCCGGTTCCACCCGCGCGGCATGAAGCGTTGGAAGCCAGCATCCGAGAGCTTGAGGAACAACCGTCGTTATGGATCCAGCCCCAAGGCGACCGGGAGATCAACTCGCCGGCCAGCGGTCTGGACCAGCTTGATTTCCGATCAGGAACGCTCCAGTTCCGCTTGCAGGGCAACCAGCAGGGAGGCTTCTCTCCCCGGCATGTTTTGCAGGCTTTGGGCCTGGACGATCTGCAGCGAGAGGGCATATGCCTGACGAGAAGCGAGGTGGAAATCGAGGGGTAACCGTACAACTTTCACGGATAAAGAATCAGGTCTATGAGAAAGGAAATGCTGATCAATGTCTCGCAGCCGGAGGAATGCCGGATCGCGATCATTGAGGACGGACTCCTGGAAGAGCTGTATGTCGAACGAGCCAGCCAGGATAACTATGTGGGAAACATTTACAAAGGAAAAATTGTCAACATCGAGCCGAGCATTCAGGCGGCGTTTGTCGACTTCGGCGTCGGTCGCAACGGCTTCCTGCACATCAGTGACGTCGAGCCGCAGTACTTTCGCCAGGGCGGTTTCGATCCGGCTGGCGTGGATCCACCCGGCGGCGGTTCACGCCGGGATGATGTGGATATCGGCGAAGACCAGGACCAGCGTCAGACACAACGACGTCCGCGAGGCAACCGGACCGGTCATCGGCCTCGATTTAAACCGCCGCTGCAGGAGATTTTCCGCCGTGGCGACGAGGTGCTGGTCCAGGTGATCAAGGAGGGGATCGGCACCAAAGGCCCGACGCTGTCCACTTATATCAGCATCCCCGGTCGTTACCTGGTGCTGATGCCTGCGTTGGGACGGGTGGGTGTCTCGCGAAAAATCGCCGAAGACGACGAACGCCGGAAGTTGCGAGAAACGATGCTCGAGCTGAACCCCCCCAAAGGTCTAGGCTTCATCGTCCGCACGGCTGGCGCGGGCCGCACCAAGAAGGAATTGTCGCGCGATCTGGCGTATCTGCTGCGATTGTGGAAAGTCATCGTCCGGCGACTGAAAAAGCATGCCGGGCCGTTGGACATCTACGAGGAAAGCGACATGATCATTCGTACGATCCGTGACATGTGCACCACGGACGTCGATGCCATCTATGTCGACCAGCAGGAAGCCTACGAGCGGGCGCGGGATTTTTTGCAACTGGTTATGCCTCGCCACGTCCATCGGTTGCACTGGTACGAAGGCAAGGAACCGCTGTTCCACAAGTACAAACTGGAAAGCGAGATCAGCCGCATCTACAAACGCGAGGTGCCCTTGCGACTGGGCGGATCGATCGTCATCGATCAAACCGAAGCGTTGGTAGCGATCGACGTCAACAGCGGCAGCTTCCGAATCGATGACACGGCCGAAGAGGCTGCGTACCAGCTAAACCTAGCCGCTGCCCGCGAGATCGCGCGGCAACTGCGGTTGCGGGATCTGGGGGGCGTGATCGTCAATGATTTTATCGACATGCGGCGTGAAAAACATCGCCGCGCCGTCGAACGGGCGCTGCGGGATGCCATGCGTCGCGATCGGGCTCGCACCAAAATCTTGCGGACCAGCCCTTTCGGATTGATCGAGATGACTCGGCAACGTATCCGACCCAGCTTGAAGCGAAGCGTCTACACGGATTGCCCATGCTGCAACGGTCGAGCTGTTGTGAAGACGGCCGAGAGCATGGCCATCGAAGTCATCCGCATGCTGATGCTGGCCAGCCAACAGCCCCACACGTGCCGAGTCACGGTGCGAGTCAGCGACGAGGTGGCGTCGTATTTGAACAATCGCAAACGGCGCGAGATCACGTTGCTGGAAGAAGAAGGCCAGATGACCGTTCAGATTCTTGGCAGCGAAGGCCTGTTTCCGGAGCACCTGGAATTGGACTGTCGCGACGCCGAAGGACGTGAAATCAAATTGCCGATCTGATCATGTCCCCCAGCGGCCGACAGCACGACGCCCACGGCGGATCGCCCAAAATACCGATCCCAAGCGACGCGTCTGCGGGCCTGCCGATCAAGCTTCGCTCGATGCTGGCGATCGCGGGGGCCTTGCTGTCGCTTGCCGCTGGGCCCGTTTTGGCCCAGCGCGACCCTTCGCCCCCGCAACTGGTTCGCGAGGATGCCAGTTTTCCGGCTTCGTTGGAGCGGATCGAGCCGGGCTGGGATGTGGTCGTGCGGTCAGACGAGGAAGTCCATCGTGTCCCCGCCAGGCATCTTGTCGCCTGGGGCGCGTTTCGCGAC
>REEF01000047.1 GCA_007695205.1 Planctomycetaceae bacterium | reverse complement strand
CACCCGGTTTCTGATACGATGGAGCGCAGCCTGAAGATCCCCAACACCTGGGAGTGCCCGAAGATGAACGCCCGCAGCAAACCGAGAGTCCTAGTTGTGGAAGACAAGCCGAGCGAACGAGAGGCTCTGGCGCGGTTGCTCAAACTGGAACACTACGAAGTCGAAACGGCAAATTCCGCGAAACAGGCGTTGACATTCCTGCACGAGCCGATCGATCTGGTCATCAGCGACCTGAAAATGAGCAAGTCAAGCGGATTGGACTTGCTGCGGTATTGGAAGGAGCAGCGGCGCGAGACGCCCTTCATCATGGTGACGGCCTTTGGCGAGGTCGATTCGGCCGTGGAAGCCATGAAGCTGGGCGCAGCAGACTATCTGAACAAACCGGTCAATCCCGAGGAACTTCTGCTGCTGGTCGCCAAATGCTTGGAGTCGCGCCGCAAGGATCAGACGATCAGCGAACTGCAACTGCGGCTGGATAGACGGCTCGGTTTCGAACGCATCATCGGCCGTTCCCAAGCGATGTTGACCGTTTTCGACCAAGCTCGGCGAGTTGCCATGACAGAGACGACCGTCCTGGTCACCGGCGAATCCGGGACGGGCAAGGAGTTGATCGCCGAGGCGATTCATCAGAACAGCCCACGGCGCAACGGTCCCTTCGTCACGGTCAACATGGCCGCTGTCCCGTCCCATCTGGCGGAAAGCGAGTTGTTCGGGCACGTCAAGGGCGCCTTCACCGGCGCGACCGATTCGCGGGTCGGGCGATTCGAAGCCGCCAACCACGGCACGATCTTCATCGACGAAATCGGCGACTTCGCCGGAGAATCCCAGGCAAAACTGCTACGTGTCTTGGAAAACCGAACGGTCACGCCGATCGGCGATAATGACGACCGTTCCGTCGATGTTCGCGTCGTGGCGGCGACTAGCCGAGACCTGAATGCCATGGTCGCTGACGAGGAATTTCGTGAGGATTTGTACTACCGGTTGAATGTGGTCAACCTGCATTTGCCCCCGCTACGCGAGCGCCGCGAAGACATCCTGTTGTTGGTCAAACATTTCCTCCAGGACTTGGCCCAGCGACTGAACCGGCCACAACTCTCGATCGATCAACCGTTGTGCGAGTTCCTGGAAACCTACGACTGGCCGGGGAACATTCGGCAACTACGCAATGTTATGGAAAGCATGGCTGTTCTAGCACCCGGCGATCTGTTGACCGTCGACGACCTGCCGACGACGCTTCACGATTGTTCCCGGCGAAACGATAGCCTGAACATCCCGCCCGGCATGTCGCTGGAAGATGTCCAACGCGAAGCTGCGGAACAAGCGCTAGCGCAACACGAGGGCAATCGGACCCATGCTGCGGCAGCCTTGAAGATCTCTGTCCGCACGCTACAACGCAAGTTGAAAGCCTGGGGATTGGATAATCCCACGGTGAGCGAGTCCGCTCTTTTTGACGGCGAGGGGCACCGACACGAAGCGACAGCGAGCGATGAGAACGAGTTGGAGGAGGTTTAAGCTCTGTCAGAAAACGGGGCTGACCCTTTGGAGGGCACGCTGAAAACTCGAAAAATACGGTGTGTCCGGAGAAGTTCAGGCCCCTTTTCTGACAGACGTTGTCGCGATATCAGCGGCTACGCGTAGCGCAACAGGGCCGCAGCCACCTTCTCAGGACCGAACCGATCGCGCGGCAGCGAATACACCGTTCCCCCGTGAATGATGGTTCTAACCACCGCCAGGTTGATCAGCTCTTCGGCGTTGGCAGCGTTGGCTTGCGCGGCAGCGACCACGCCCGTCTGCGAATCGAGCACTCCCCACTGCTCGGCGCCCTCGGCGACCAGCAGGGTATCCACCTGGCCCACGGAAGCCGCCTGGACGATGGTATCCACGTCGTCGGTTGCCGTTTCGCTTTGCGCGGCATCCTGGTATCGCGCCCAAGCAGATTCTCGAGACCGGTGAAAGACCGGTTCCACCATTGCCCAAGCGTCCGCATGGATCTGCTCCGGCTTCCCATGGTCAGGATTGCCGGTTACGGGCGTTTCGACCAGCGTCTTATAATCGCAGGCTTGCTGGAAAATGGGGAACAAATAATCGACTCCTGCAAACACCAACGGGACACGAGCATCGTTAAGAAAATCCGACAGGGCCGAGTTGATGCGACGGAAGTACTGAAGGATTTCGTCTTTCTTCTTGATGTCCGGATCCGACCCTCCCTGGCCATGAAACATCATGCTTCCGGCCGTCGATGCGTTGCCCGTCGAGTGCTGTTGCAGCGAGCTGACGTATTGGTCGATATTCAGAGCGGATTGCAGATCGGTAGGCAGGCCCTCGGGCTCGAGTTCGGAAACAGCGAATTGAGTGCCCTCCAGTAGGCGGACCCGGTTTTGGCTAACCGCCAACACGTAAAAACGACCATCGCCCTGCAGCAGCCGGAGCATGGGGCGCACGTAGAAGCGCTTTCCGACGATGACTCGTTCTTCAAAGCGCAGGGGGACACGGTAACAGGCAAAGTGGTCGGCGGCCAAAAACATTGCCATCCCATCACTTTGATGCTGCCACCAGTCTTCGTTCCATTCGAGGTCCGCCGCTTTACCGAGCAATTGGCGGATTCTTTCGTTCTCCATGTTCCGCGCCGACAGTTGCGCGGCTGCCTGGCTCATCACGTTCTTGAAACGGATCGGGTTCTGACGTACCTCGCGGCCAGCTCGCAGTGTGGGGATGTAGATCGACAATGCCGGATCCGTGTCGGCTTCGGTCAGTTGTTTTAGGTGCTTTTGAGTGAATGTATCCATCGTAGATTTTAGTTTCATGATCGCTTCCGGTTCAAGCGGGCTAAGGATCGGCAAAGAAATAACTGTCGGCTTTCGGTTGGTGGTACCCAGCGCGA
>REEF01000197.1 GCA_007695205.1 Planctomycetaceae bacterium | reverse complement strand
GTGGAATCGGCGGAAGGGGTCGGTGGGTCCCGCGCGCCGAGCGGGACCAAGTGGGCTACCTTGATTGACAAGAAACTCCTGGCCGGGTGCTTGCGTCTACGAGGGGACTCCCCAACCGCCTTTGTCAGAAGCCGACGAAGCCTGGGCTGCGGAACTGCTGCCGATTGGAATAATTCGTCCTTTCTGCGACATTTACTAATAGGAGGCGAGCCGGCTGCGTACAGACAGATAGGGAAGAATCTTGGGTAGAGACGCGGACAGAACCGAACGGTTCTTGCATCACCTGGAACCCGTTCAAGGAGCGTTGGAGGCGTATTGCCGTCGTTTTTTGTACGACGTCAACGCCGTTTCCGACGTGTTGCAGAACGCGGTCGCCAACACCTTCCGAGATTTTCATCTGCATGTCGATCGGCACCGTGATGAGCAGCCTGTCGCGTTGTCGGCTGCGTTTGCGGCAGCGGTTGGTGGCTTATGGTGAAGAGAGCGGCCTGTTGAACCTGCATGAAAGGTGACCCATGAATTGCGCTGAAGCGCGACGGTATTGGAGCCTGTATTACGATTCGGAAGGGGATGCCGATTTGCACTATCGCATCGGCGAGCACTTGGCGAATTGCCCTGGCTGTGCCCGATGGTTCGACCGGCAAAACCGTCTGGAAGTCCTGCTGGCCGAGAAACTGCGCGGCCAAGGTCCGAGTCCGGCGATTTGGGACCGGGTGCTCGGCCAGACGGGGTTGGGGGCGAAACCCGTGGCGGCTCGACGCTGGTCTCGGCTGCTGGGGCTGGCCGCGTGCTTGCTGTTGGGAGTCACGGTTTCGTGGATTTTCCTGCAGCCCGTTGCGTTTGCCGCCCGCGACTTGGCGAACTTGTCGTCCGCGTGGCATCAGCGGCTCGAAGCTGGTGAAGAAACGCTCCAGTTCCGCAGCGAGTCGGATCTGGAGGTGGAGCGGTATCTGCGCCAGCGCGTCCCGTTTCCGGTGCGTTGCCCACCGCGAAGAGACACCGGGTTCGCCGTACAAGGCGCCGGGGGTTCCGGCTGGCCGACCAGCCGGCGGCGTATCTGTTCGGCCATGTCGATGCGACGCCCGTTTCGGTTTTCGTGCTACCGCGCGACAAGCTGGACGCCTTTCCCGCCGACCGGCTTGTATTCAAAGGGACCGAGGTCTGCTGCCAGGAGGGGGCCGACACCTGCGGGAAGTGCGAGTTGGCCAAGGGCTCGCCCGGTTGCTGCAAGATCTAAGGAAAGGTGATGGACGAGCATGACGGATTCACTCTCGACGCAATGTGAGTCGCAGCCGGACGACGGCGGCGCATCGGCCGCCAAGCAGGCGAGTTGGCTGGTGCGGGTGGCGATCTTCAATCCCTACCTGGTGATCGTGCTCTGCCTGTTCATCGCGGTCATCGGCTACGTGTCGCTCACCCGGTTGCCGGTGGACATCCTGCCGACCTACGATACTCCCGCCGTACAGGTGTTGACGCTCTATCCGGGGATGCCCACCGAGTTCATGAACCGCCTGCCGGTTCAGCAGGACGGCGAAGGAAACGAACTGGCCGATTCGGGTTTGAAGCTGGACGTGGTCGCCGACCCATCGGTGTTTGTCCGCAACGCGATCAACAACCTGCTGTGGCAGGGGGGGCCGGGGCGGCGCTCGCTTGCCTGGTGGTGCTGATGTTCATCGGCGGCTTCCGCCCTTTGACGCCGACGTTCTCGGCTGCCGCTTTCCAGCTCGGATTTTCCGGTTACCCGGACGCTCACTTCACCGGACCACTCGGCAGGCATCGGGCAAGTGCCGACGTTCACCGCACGGATCATTTTGGCAATCAGCACTAATCTTCCAGTTTCTGCGCTGCCGGAAAGTCCAGCGGTGTGTCGTGGACGTGGTTGAACAGGTTGGAGAACGTGGCCAAGCCGATGTAACCAATGGACTCCGCGATCTGGCCGCCGTTACTTTCGCTGACTGCCAGGTACACCACTTCGCGGTCCTCCGGCGAAAGCTCGCCTTCGGCCAAGGCGGCCGACATCGACAGGCACGCTTTCAAGGCCGCCGGGCTATTGGCTATACCTTGAAAGATGTTCACGACCTTGCCCATCTTCGCTGTCACGTCGTCGTAGATCTGCTTGAGTGGGCCAGTTGTCTGATCGGGTTGAATTATATTCAGTCGGGGCATGGTTTTCCTCCTTGGAAAAATCGAAAGGTTAAGAAACATTATGTTCTTATCGAGACTGCTTGTTGGCAAGGCTGTTCAATTTCCAATCGTAGGGCAGCCACTTGATGGGCGGTGAAACGCCGCTTTCCAGCGCCTGCTTCAGTTCCGGCGAGTAACGTGCGGCGAATTCCGCCGTGCTGCCGGCGACCTGGACGAAGTCGTCGCCGTACCAGTCGTAGAGTTTCGTAAGACGGACCACGTTCGCGCTGGAGTCGAATTCGAACCATGTCCCGTGCCCATGCACATATTCCGTCTGTTTCGCCAGTTGCTCGTCCACCCGCGTCGCGTCGTAGGCTTCGGTGCGCAGCGGCGGGCACCCAACGGCGGCGCATACCACAGCAAAATGGATCCTCGGCTCGACGAACTTCGGCCGGATCTGCTCGTGTTCGATCTGATTCAGACTCCACACGTTCCCGCCCACATTCCAGCGCACCGCGTCCCACCGCTCGGCGGACGGGATGTCCATGATCGACTCGAGCGGCAGGTGCTCGACGATCAATTTCAGGGTGCAGGCGTTGTAGGCGTTGATCAGCAGCGCGAGCTTCTCGTCGCGTCCCAACGCATCGAACGGGGCGGCAGCCACGGCGGTCAGGTAGTCGTCCAATTGAGGCTCGACGGCTTTCAAGCCCTGGTAATCGACCCAGCCATCGTCATCGACGTATTCGCGCAACAAAGCG
>REEF01000048.1 GCA_007695205.1 Planctomycetaceae bacterium | reverse complement strand
GATTGAGGCGCTGGTGAAGGAGATGGGGCTCTCAGACTCGGTACGGCTGGTGGGGCTGGTCCAGAATCCGTTGCCGTTGATGGCGGGGAGTGGCCTGCTGGTGCTGCCGTCTCGTTTCGAAGGGCTTGGCAACGTGCTGATCGAAGCCATGGCCTGCGGAACGCAGGTCATCTCCACGGACTGCCCGCATGGTCCTGCGGAGGTGCTGGACGGTGGTCGGTATGGGCAACTGGTGCCGGTGAGCGACCCGGCGGCACTGGCGGCTGCCATCGAACGGTCGCTGAAGGGTGAATTCCGGGTCGAACCGGACATTCTGCGCGCGAGGGCTTCCGAGTTCAGCGTCGAAAAGGCGACGCGTCGGTATCTGGAGCTCGCGGGATACGACGTATCTACCTTGCCACCACCCCGGCCAGCAATGCCTCAAATTCATCCAGCAGGCGGTTGAGGCAGAATCTTTGCTCGGCCCGTTGCCTGGCCGCATTCGAGTGTTGCTGCCAGATTTTGTCGTCTGATGTAAGGGTCTTTATGGCCGCCACGAACGACGGAATATCGTCGGGAGGACACAGGCGCCCGACGTGGTCATCCACGGCCTCGGGCATGGAGGAGATATTCGCAGCCACGACGGGGGTGCCACAGGCGAGCGCTTCCATGATGGCCCGCGCCAACCCTTCCCCGCGGCTTGGAAACAGCAGGACGTCTGCGCGGCGGTACTGATCTCGTATTTCCTCCTGCGACAGACGGCCGAGCGAAGTCATGTTGGGTGCCGGTTTTCCGTATTCCGAGAACGCACTCTCGGATCCCGTGTAGTAGAGCTGGTAACCCGCACCCAAGCTCTTCATGATCGGTGGCAGCAGGTCGGCCCCCTTGCGTCGCGAGGGTTTGCCAACATGAAGAAGGCAGATGGGCCGCGTTCCGTTTGGGGCGCCGGTCCGCCCCGCTGGGGTGAAGAACTCCGTGTCGACGGCGTTCAGGATCACCTTCGGCCGGCAAACCCCGATGGTTCGGGCGATCATGTCAGCGGTGTATTCGCTGACTGCCACGACGACCTCGGCGCGGCGTGCGCTTGCTGTGACAAAGCGGCGCACGAACGTATTGTGGTAGATCCCCTGAAGCGGGGATTTGTACGGAGTGAGGGCTGGGTCCAATACGAAGAGCCGATCGACGGTAATCATGGGGATACCTGGTCGGGCGAACGCGAATCCGTTCCATGTGTTCGTAATGCTTGCTTCCGTGCCTTCGGGTGGCTTTACGGCCCGGAGCAACCAGGGCACAGGCTCAAACCAGCGTGAGAACGGCTGCAAGACCACCGTGTGGCCCCTTTCCTCAAGTCCGCGCGCGAGGTATTGCGTGGATACGTCCGCGCCCGTTCCAGCCGCAAGGTAGGGCATCCAGATCTTCATGTCCGGGGCAGGCCAGTGTTGTGCGGCTGATCGCTTGCGTTTAGCTCGCCTAAGATCGCGATGTGGGCTGGGACTGCGAGGTCGTAGGCCGTTCTCATAGTTTGGTGGAAGAGATTCCTGACATGCGGCTGTAGCAATGGAGGGCCGACACTCCGGGACAGCCACTTTGCTGAATGGCCATACGGGCAAACGCAAGGCCATGGGCCTTATCCATGGCGCGGCGGTAGCGATTACTGAAGTGCGCGTGTGTCAACGGCTCTATCGGTTCATGGCATGTTCGCCGATTCTCGCACAAGCGAACCGGCGGATGACGACCCTCGAAAGCCCGTTTTGACGCTGACGCCGCGCCGCCTGCTTGGTGGAATCGGTATCAGGTCATCCAGGCAGCCTCACTCTTTCCGAAGAAGAAGGACAAACGTCGGAAGCACGGCCCAGATGAGATCGAGCCACCGGGGTGGAAACAGCGCTGCGGCGCGGGCGGCCGGTCCGATTTCTTCAACCTCTCGCATCGCTTGAATAGCGCTGCCGGCGGCGGAACTCGACCGCAGGCCAATGGCACGCAGCATTCGCTGTAACCGTATTGGCCCTGGTGGATGGCAGTCGTATGGAGTGCGGCTCCGTGTCAAACGGAGGTAGCGATCCGCGATCGGGCGCGGCAACCAGCTCAGGAACGCGATCCCATAGTGCGGCTCGACCACGGCCCAGCGATTCGGCACCGCGAGATACGCGAGGCCATCGTCTCGCAGCACGCGGCGGATTTCCCGCAGATGGGCCAGTTGCGCTGCGCGGTCCCCGACATGCTCGATCACGTGATTTGAGACCACGATGTCGAAGGATTCGTCTGGAAATGGGAGCGTTGTTCCTTCGACCCGCGTGAAGGAGAAGCCCTCGTGAACGACCCGCTGATCTTCCAGGTCAACCGCGTCCACTCTGCCCGGTGGGCCGGCTCTCTCGGCGAGCTGTGCCGCGATGACGCCAGCGCCGGCCCCAACGTCGAGAATCTTGGTACCAAGAAGAGGGCGTTCCTGCTCGAGAATCCGGATGATTTTCTGGGCTTTGCGGCGCCGCGAGTCCAAGTTGCGGCAGGCGTGGCTGGAAATCTCGCTGGGGTTTGGGTCCATGGGTTCCTAATGGGTCCGACCAAGAAAGTGACGGAGCCAGCCGAAGCCGATGTCCCGGCACTCGCCACGTAGTAGCGGCGTTCGGCCGCTATCACCAGCGGCTGGAGGGTCTGGCTGGGGCGGTCTAACCCACAACCCCCCGCCTCCGGAAAAGCCGGGGCGGTTCATTTCGAAAATGTAATGACCCAGCGGTTTCTGCGACACTCCGGGACAGCCACTTTGCTGAATGGATACCTGCTCCGTGTTGCGTGAGCGGCAGAGGGAGCTTAGGCATGTTCCCGAATTTCGAACGACGTCAGCAAGGGGCGCCCTGTCTCCGAAAACGGGAACTCCTCCAGGTAAAGTTCAGTCGCCTCACGCA
>REEF01001018.1 GCA_007695205.1 Planctomycetaceae bacterium | reverse complement strand
CGGACAAACGAGGTTCGACTCCGGCCTGTGCGAAACCGATTTTCGAACGGCTGGGAATCGATGCGGGCGCCTGGTGCGAGCTGACGAAGGACTTTGGACGGCTGTTCAGCACGGTGGCGGGGAAGCCGAGCGTGATCGACTCGACCCGCAGTCGCACTCGCGGGCAGCGTTACCACGTCCGCTCCCGAGCCCGGCAGCTATTGGCTGCGTAGTGCAGGCAAATCAATTTGAGCAGCAGCCCTAAGTCCATTGCTTCTTTTTTCTTGGGCCGTGCGACTTACGTGAAATTCTGTGGCCCAGTCTGTCCCTCAGTTCATCTTTGCGTGGACGTCGCCTCGTTTAGCGATTGTTTTCCCGCGACTTCGATTGGTGCTGTGTTTTTTGTCTTCTCGTCTTGTGATAACTATGAGTGTCCCCGTTGTGCCGGGACAGATGATTCGATCGGTTGGAGCGTCTTGCCGTCTTGTACCCACTGGCGTTGCTATTCGTGGCGCAGTGCTTCGATGGGGTCCATGTAGGCGGCGCGGATGGCAGGGTAGATGCCGAAGATAATGCCGACGGCGACGGAGATGCCGAATGCGATCGGGATCGATTCGTGAACGATCACCGGCGTCACGCTGCGGACGACATCGGGCATGTTCTCCAGCAGGTCGGGCCGCCAGGCGAACAGCAGGTCGCGCAATCGCTGCATGATCGCTGGACAGAACAGCCCGAAGACAACGCCGGTCAGTCCGCCGACGACCGATAGGGAGATGGTTTCCACCAAAAACTGAGTCACGATGTGTAATCGAGTGGCCCCCAACGCGCGACGGATGCCGATCTCTCGCGTGCGTTCGGTGACGGTGGCCAGCATGATATTCATGATCCCGATTCCGCCGACCAACAACGAGATCGCTGCGATCAATCCCATCATCACCATGAACATCAGCCGCGTGACGCGTGCTTGTTCCAACAGCTCCTCGGGCACCACGACCGCCACGTCCTGGCGATATCGCCTGGGTTCTTCCCTCGTCTGCGTCGATTCGCTGCCCGAAGCGCCCTTGTCTAGCGGCAGGCCCAGCGTGGTGCGAACCAGATCGGCTGTCTGGCGAACGTTCTGCACCGAATCGACTCGCAACGTGATCTGGTTCAACTCGACGACTTCGGCACTCATCGAACTGCCGCGCCGCGTGATCACCATGTCGCCGATTCGTTGCCGCATGGTGCTGATGGGGACGTACATGTCCTCGGAGAAGTCCTGAGCGGCCAAGGAACCGCCGATGGCTGCGGTTGGACTACGATGTTTCAGAACTCCCACAACCTCGAAATAGGTCTTGTTTTCGTTCACGTAGACGCGACGGCCGATCGGATCTTCGTACGGAAACAGGCGTTCGGCCAATCGTCCGGCCAGCACACAGTAGCTGTGCCGATCGTGTACGTCCGCATCGGTCAGGAATCGGCCTCGATCGACCTCCAACCGGGTGACCTGAGCATACTCGGGGGTGCACCCCACCATACGGCCATCGATGGGCTCCCGCCGTCCGTAGCTAATTTGGCGACGGATCTCACGGATCGGTAGAGCGCTGTTCAGCGTCGGGATGGTATTGACCAACTGGGTGAATTCTTCCCGTTTCAAGCCGTAAGGCACCGGACCGGAGAATCCGGACGTGGTTTCTGCCGAAGGTTGGACGCTGCGGATGATGATATTGTCGGCCCCCAGCCCTTCGATCTGCCGCTGCGCCTCCTGGCTGATGCCTTCACCGATGGCGACCAACCAGATGACGCTGGCCACGCCGATGAAGATCCCCAGCACGGTCAACAGGGACCGCAACGGGTGTACCAGTAGGCTTTTCATGCCAAGAATCCAAGTGCGCAGCCAGAACATGGTTTCCCACCACCCAGATCACAAAGATCCAAAGAAGGTCAAGGTCACGATCCGATTATTATATCGACGGATCGCTCGTCTGTCCTAATTTTCTGTCTACGTATGTTTCCACCGGTTCGAATCTAAGGCAACTCGCCCCCCCGGTTGGTGTTCGCTTATGTCTTCGATGAGTACAATTCAGCGAATTCGAGCACCCAGGCGTCGATCAATTCGAGGAAGGCGGTAGGGTCGACGGCATCCAGGGGTTGGTAGTGTTGTCGGGCCAGCAGTTCCCGGTTATGAACGGTGCCTTTCGCGTTCAGCTCCAGCACGTGCAAGGAAGAGTAGGGCCGCACGGTCAGTTCCAGGCGGCTGTAGAGATTTGTCCGTCGCCCGCGTCCCAGCATGCGAACATCGTCCCGTTTACAGGCGGCTCCCCAGCCGCGCTCGCCGTAGATGGTTTCGAATTCGAATCCTGGAAAGTGATGGAGCAACCGCCGAACACAGCTTTCGATGTGCTCGCACATCTGCAGCCGGTACCGGGAATGCAGGCTTCGATACTCCTCTTCGCTCAGCCCACGAGCCGCCTCTGCCAGCGCCTCGTCTTCTCCGCGGCGAAGCCCTCGGTCGATCGCTTTTTGGAGCCTTTGGTCAAAATCCATGGTGAGCGTGTGGGCGTGTGGGGAGGACTATTGTTTCTTTTTCGATCCGGTGTCCTCATCCGAATCCTGTTTTTTCTCGAAGAACTGCATCAGGTCCGAGAAGGATCGCATCGGTTCTTTGCCATCGACCATATCCGGGGTGATCGGTCGGACGGGCTTGGGTTTGGGTTTGGGCCGATGCTGGGCCGGGGCGCCTTTGCCGGACCGTTGTTGTTTTCCGGCATGCGATCTTCGCCCGTCTCGGCGTCCTTCGCTGCGACGCGAGTCCCTGCGATCACCCGGTCCACCGCCCGCGCCTCTGCCTCGTCCCCCCTCGCTTTGCTCGCCTTGCCTGGGGCGTTCGCTTCGCTGGTCGCTGGGCCTTTCGGTCCCTGGTTT
>REEF01000049.1 GCA_007695205.1 Planctomycetaceae bacterium | reverse complement strand
TGATGCGTCTGCTCGTTCTGCGTCAGCCGGTCGCTTCGGTGGCGCCCTGATGCGTTGTGCCTCGGGCGCGAACGCGGCATCAGTTCCAGCGAAAAATCCGGAGGGCGATCAAGAAAGAGGCCACGCCCCAAGCGACGATCAACGAGATTTCCGGTACCAGTGACAACAGGCTGGCACCTTCCAACATCACGCCGCGCAGCGCCGTATTCAGCGGAGTCAACGGCAGCAGCTTTAGCACCGGCTGGACGAATTCGGGAAAACGCTGGATGGGAAAGAACAGCCCGGTGCCGATCCACATCGGCAGCATCACGGCATTCATCAAGCCCGACAGGGTCTCGATGGTCTGAGCACGGCTGGCGACCAGCAATCCGATCCCGGAAAACTGGAAAGCGCCCAGCAGAATCAGCACGGCGACCGGCAGGTATCCTCCCTGACTGCTCACTCCAAACAACCATTGGGCAAACAGGAGGATCAACAGGACTTCCGGGATGGTGAAAATCAGCCGGCTGGCCATGATCGCGCCTAGGAAGTGGCTGCGTTTCATGGGGGTGGCCAGATATCGCTTCAGCAGTTTGCGGATCCGCATGTCGACGATCGCGAATCCGATTCCCCAGAGTCCGCCGCCCAGCAGGCCCAGACCGACAAGTCCCGGGACCAGGAAATCGATGTACCGCGCGCCAGGCTGATCCAGCGGATCGTCATGGACCACGACCGCATCCTGTCGGCCAGCGGCTCGCTGTAATACCGCATCGGCCGCTTCGCGCGCCAGAACACTGTCGGAACGATGAGGGTCGAATTGATATCGGTAGCCTGACGATTCGATCACAACCATCAGATCCGCTCGGCCGGTCTTCAACCGTACCCCAGCTTCGTCTGCCGGATAAACGATCGGCTCCAGTCGGCTGTCCATCGCCAGCGTATTTCGAACGGCTTCCGCCAGGTCGTCCTGGACAACGACCACCACGAAACCACCGACCGGTTGATGGCGAAAGGCGGCGCCCAACGCCACGACCAGGATCAGAGGAAACACATAGACCCAGAAGATCGCCGCCGGTTCACGCACGAATTCGCGGACTCGGGCTACCAGCAACGCGAAAAAGGCATGATGTCGACCCGCTGAGGCGCGATTCGATACGTTGCTCACGGAGAACCCTCCCGCTGGATCTCTAAAGTTCGCCCGGTGAGCATCACGAACACATCGTCCAGGCTGGCGTGTCGCGTCGTCAAACTGGTCAGTTGGTATGAACGGCGGCTCAATCGGTCCAACAAGGCGGGCAGCACGACATGGGGTTCCGTCACGGACAGATGCACCGTACCGGTCTCGTATCGGCACCCGGTCACGGCCGGCAGATCCTGCCAATCCGCTGCTGAGGTCTCCGCCATCGCACGGCCGGTCAGCGAGAATTCGACCACATGATCGCCTCCCAATCGAGCGATCAATTCGTTGGGCGTTCCCAACGCGATGATCTTGCCGTGATCGATGATGGCGACTCGGTCGCACAGTCGTTCGGCTTCCTCCATGTAATGTGTGGTCAACAAGGTGGTGCGGCCCTGCCTACGACAACGTTTGATGATCTCCCATAATTCGCGGCGCGAGTGCGGATCTAGTCCGGTGGTCGGTTCGTCCAGGAACATCAACGCGGGATCGCTGACCAGGGCCGTGGCGACGGCCAATCGTTGCCGCTGCCCACCGGAAAGATGCTTGATCCAGCTATCGGCCTTGTCCTGCAAGGAAACCCGCTCGATGGCATCGTCGGGATCGATCCCTTGCCGATAGAAGCTGCGGAACAAAACGAGCGTCTCACGCACCTTCAACTTGTCGGAAAAACGTGTCTCTTGCAGCGAGATGCCGATCTGTTCCCGAATTTCATGAGCATGGTCCTGCCAGCGCATACCAAAAATCTTGACCTCGCCGCTCGTTGGCTGCAGGAGCCCCTCCAAGATTTCGATCGTCGTCGTCTTGCCGGCGCCGTTGGGCCCCAGGACGCCCAGGCATTCGCCCTCGTCGACCGAAAGATCGATCCCCCGCACGGCCTCGACCGGCGGTCGGCCGGGATAGGTCTTTCGAAGTTCGGAGCATTGGATAGCAAAGGGCATGGGCGAGTTACGAACCGTTTCGGGAAATCGGAAACCAACGCGAGCATACCCGGAATCAACGAAAAATCAATGCCCTTGGCTTCCGAATCCTTCGACAGCTCAGATCGAACGACTCGCTCAACTCGGCCGATAACCTTTGATTCCGAGCTCGATTCTCTTCAAGCGAACCAGTTGGGCGCTGCAATTGATTTTCTTCGCGATCTGTCCGTCAGGAATCATTCCCATCAAAGCGATGATCTCCGGGGTCCATTTCATGCTGCTACGACGACAGGCTTTGATACCAAGCGCCAGACGTTTGGCCGCCACAAACTGATAGGACACACCCAGCTCCAACGCCAAGTCCTCATCAGGGATCTTGCCCAATTGGTCCAGAGCCGTTTCGGGCCATTCAAAAGGTGCCGAAGATCGAAAGGGGGCGATTCCGAGTGCCTTGCGTTTTTGAGCCACTTGGGATGCGGATATTCCGAGTTTCCGCGCCACTTCCGTGTCAAAACATGTCCCCAAGATTTCGATCTGTTCAGGTGTCCAGCGACGTGTTGTTTTCGGACACGGCTTAATCTGTAGTTCTTCGCGTTTGGACCGAACAACTCTTTGAGGCACGCTCCATTGTCGTGCCAGCAAGTGATCCGGTTCTTTCCCCAACTGAGCGAGCCGCTTACTCGTCCATCGTATTTTTGCTTTCCGGTCAAATGCCGGAATCCCCAAGGACCGTCGCTTGCACATCACTTGCGCTTGGGGAATGCCAATGCGCCGCGCCACATTTCCATCAGACATGGTTCCCAACAACTTCAA
>REEF01000925.1 GCA_007695205.1 Planctomycetaceae bacterium | reverse complement strand
CGGAAGTCGCAAACGGGTCGGCGAGGTTGCGGGCCTGTTCCAAGACCGCACGATTGCCTACGAGCCGGTCGAACTGACCAGCCGCGTCACGACCGACAGGGTGTCCGAGGCGAAACGACGTTTAGAGCGACCCTTCCGGGAGAAAGATCATGTCGACGTGGCGATCGCCACCAACATGATTTCGGTCGGGCTCGATATCAGTCGACTGGGACTGATGGTTTGTTTCGGCCAACCGAAGACCAGTTCGGAGTACATTCAGGCGACCAGCCGCGTCGGCCGTGACGATCGGCGACCGGGCCTGGTCGTGACGATTCTGAATATCCATCGTCCGCGAGACCGTTCGTACTATGAACGCTTCGCCGCTTTTCACGAGTCGTTCTATCGGAGTGTCGAGGCGACCAGTGTGACGCCGTTTTCGCCGCGGGCGCTGGATCGCGGTCTAGCAGGCACCTTGATTGCATTGACCCGACACGGCCATTTGCCCATGACGCCGCCACGCGGCGCGACAGCGATCCTCACAGAACTCCCCCGACTCGACTTTGCCGTCAAGCTGCTCTCCGAACGGGCCTTCGAGACACACTCGCGAGACACCCCCCAGCAGATCCTGGATGCCAGGGAACTGCGATGGAAGGTCGAAGCTCGCTGCAAAGACCTGCTGGACGAATGGGAAAAGATCGCAAAGGAACTCCACGATGCGGGCGGCGCGCTGCAGTACCAGACGGAAGCGGGCAGTGCCCAACGGTTGCTCTACGAGTTCCTGAACCCGGAGCTGAAGACGTTGCCTCCGCGACATAAGAAATTCCGCGCCAATCGCTCGATGCGAGACGTCGAACCGAGCGTCAATCTTTGGCTCAAAACAATCGACGGCGTGGAGATCGAGAACGAGGAGGAGAACGCATGAGTCGCCAAACCGGTCGCCGGCCCCACGGTCAAATCCGACGCAGCCAGTTGATCACCTCGTTTGGTCCGGGGTCGATGATGGATCTGCCCAACCATTCCGTTCTGATCGGCGGCCTCGATTCCTGGTCAACCGGCGGCGACGAAATCATCGAACCCCGCCTTGTCGATAAACTCAAGCAGTTGTTCGACCCGCCCCTGCAGGTGCTCAAGCTGTACTCGCCGCCGCCCGATAATGACGATCCCACCGCGCCGCAGACCGGCATCACGGCCTGGCAGTTTCCGGAATGGTTCATCACGCAGGATGTCGACAGCGATTCCCGTCGCGGCACCGTGCGCGCCCGCATGTTGGTCCATCGCCGGATGCTGACCAAAGGTAAATTCATCGACGACAACAGGAAGAAACGCAGCGTCGTCCCCGTGCGATTCGTGCGAGCCTGCAGGAATGGACACATCGGCGATATCAATTGGTACGAGTTCGTTCACGGCGGCGATACGGATTGCCGACGTCAAATGTGGATCGAAGAACGAGGGACCAGCGGCGACCTTTCCGAGGTGTGGGTGCGCTGTGAATGCGGCAAAGGCGAACGCAGCATGGCCCAGGCGGCCGAGTATCGCCAATCGCTGGGCAATTGCGATGGAAAACGACCGTGGCTGGGCCCCTACTCGGCAGAGAAGTGTGGCGAGCCGAATCGCTTGCTGATCCGCACCGCCAGCAACGCCTACTTCCCGCAACTGATGAGCGTGATTTCTCTGCCGGATCGCCATGAGACCATTCGCGAAGCCGTCGAAACGGTCTGGGATTTCATCGGGGAAGTCGAGGATGTCGGCGAAGTCAAATACGAACGCAAAAAGGCGAAGGTCCATGCGGCATTGGCTGGGTTCAAGGATGAAGAGGTTTTCGCAGAGATCCAAGTCCGCCGCGGTCAATCGGCGGAAACGGCCAAGTCCATCAAACAAGCGGAAATGGAGACGCTGATCGCCAGCAAAGATGAACTCGGTGACGATCGACCGGACGGTAACTTCTACGCACGCAACTTGCCGCGCGAATCGTGGAAGGCTCCCTGGATGAACCACGTCGAGCGAGTCGTACTTGTTCATCGGCTCCGAGAAGTCATGGCACAGGTGGGCTTCACGCGTTTCGAGGCGGTATCGCCGGACATCGATGGTGAACTGGAAATCGGGGTTCGACGAGCGTCGCTGGCTCGGGAAATCACGTGGTTACCGGCGATCGAAAACCGAGGTGAGGGCGTCTTTATCCAGTTCCGCAAGCAGGCCGTCGAGCAATGGGCAACCCGCCAGGACGTGATCGCCCGCGGCACGCGTTTGCTGGCTGGGTACGAAGCCTGGAAGGCCGAACACTCGGGAGCGAAGAAGAAGTTTGTCGAGGCGGGTGGTTTGCTTCCCTACGTGCTCTTCCACTCCTTCTCTCATCTGCTGCTTACGGCCGTATCCCTGGAGTGTGGTTATCCGGCCAGTTCGATTCGCGAACGCATTTACACAATCCCCGACGTTGGCTACGGCGTGCTGCTTTACACCGGAACGTCCGATGCCGAAGGCACACTCGGCGGACTGGTGCAGGTCGGACGGCGGATTCACGAGCACATTCGCAATGCGTTGGAGATGGGCGAACTGTGCTCGAACGATCCGGTATGTGCCCAGCACGAGCCGGCCAATCCGCATGAACGGCGATTCCTGCACGGCGCGGCCTGTCACGGCTGCGTGCTGATTTCGGAGACGTCTTGCGAACAGCACAATGAGTTTCTGGACCGCGCCCTGGTCGTGCCCACCGTAGAGCATCTGGGCGTCGAATTCTTCGGCTTGGGGAACGTATGAACGGCGCAACGAGGGAACTCAGCAACAGCGACCTGCGATCACTGATAGCCGCTTTGCGATCCGAACGACTCACTGCCCCTTATCCTGCGTTGCAGGTCACCCGTATCGTTCCGAGTTCCGTGGCCGATTCGGTTCGAGCATCGCTGGTGGGTCTGGCAGAACAGGG
>REEF01001015.1 GCA_007695205.1 Planctomycetaceae bacterium | reverse complement strand
CAGCAAGACGGTCTAGGCATGATCCCCAGCGATGCTCGGTTTCTGCGAGATAATCGCGATCCTGGGCAAATCGTCGGTGGGACCGCGGTCGGGGTGGGTGCGCTACGAGATCAGACGGGTCAAGCAGGTCAGATGATGCAGGGATTCCAGCGCACCCAGCCTGGGTTCAACGTGGGTGGATTCAACGCTCGAGGCTTCAACCAGTTTGGCAACATGGGCCAAATGGGGCAGTTTGGCCGTGCGTTTGGTGGGGCGATGAACACTCGCGGCGCTCGCACTCGCGAGACGCTGCGAACTTCGGTGGAATTAGGTTTTCAAGCGCCTGTTGCCCCCACCCCGACTGCGGTCAGCAGCCGGGTCCAGAATCGGATCGCCCGTATCCCGAGAATCCAGGAAATGGGTTCCGTCAATGTCCAAATGGAGGGGCAGACGGCAGTGCTGCAGGGGCAGGTTGCGTCGGCGCAGGACCGCGATTTGGTTGCGCGGATGTTGCTCTTGGAGCCTGGGATCTCGGACGTACGAAACGAGTTGACGTTGTCGACGTCGAACGATCCAGCGGCTCAACCATAGAGGGCAAAGGCCCCATCGGCTGCAGGCCGGTAAGCGGATCTGTCGGGGAAGGTGCGAGACTTTCACGAGGTGTTGATCCTGGCAAGTGGGCTGATTCCGCTTCGTGTAGCATCCGTTGGGTCATGGTGGGTGGCAGCGGGATGGTGGTTGTTTTCATGCGTCTTGCATCCTCCGCTTGAGCATTCCTTTCGGGGCTGGCGATCTTCCATCCGCCCGGTCCGAATTGCGATTCGTAGGACACATTGCGAACCGCAGGGTTCCCTTGAAATCCGCCTGTAGAGAACCCCGCGCGATGCCGTTGGTTTTCGGTGCCTGGCCGGGTCTTGCCGGGCAGCACGTTGACCGTTTGCGGGCCGACAACGGTTTGGCCTTGGTTCGAGGCGAACACGGGCAGCAACGAGATCATCGTTTGGAATCCGGTCACTTCATCCCAGGGCAACCAGATGCTGTACGAATCGCCCAGATCGGTGACCGAGTGGCGAGTGGCCAGTTGTTCGTCGGTAAACACGAATTTTCGACTGGGCGTCTTATTGGGATTTTCCGGCGTCGAATCATCGAACCCGTAGACGATCAATTGTCCGTCGACGGGTACTGCTTCGTGTCGTTCATTATAGAAGTACAATCGGCCTCCGAAACCGCGAACGGGTGCATGGCCGGCCTGAGAATACACCGCATCCGACCAGATGGCCACGATCCGAGTCGGGATCGAATCGCGGGCGGCGCGGGTTCGCGACTTCTCGGTCAATGACGGGAGCTTGTCGCTGAGCGAGGAAGGCGTCTTCAGCCCGATTGTCTGACAACCCGCCAACAGGATCACGACCAAGCTCGCGAGAATATAGCGGATCATGGTTTTTGACTCTTTCTGAACTGGCTTCGGTGTTCTACTGCGCTCTCTGTGAATGCCGTTAGTAGAGCCGAATTCATTCGGCCCCTCGACGAAATAGATGCTGCACACCTTGGTTCCTTAATCAAGCTCTCTTGCCACGGTTATTGGGACCGGACACCGTAGGGCGCCGGGCCATGTGGTGGCGGTAGCGGTGTCGGCTGGTAATGGCTCGCAGCGCCCGGATAGTGGCCAGACGCAGCGTCCTGCGGATGGGCAGGGGGCATGTAGACCGCAGGCGCTGGCCCAGCAGGTGCCGGGTAATGGTGTTGCTGCTGTTGTGCTGCAACAGGCGGTTGCTGCTGCAGCGGCGGTCCATGGCCGGATCTTCCCGTCTGGTAGTTTCCAGGATGCGGCAACATCGCCTGGTAATACTCGGAATGCTGTGGTGAATAGGTTGCCGGTGCGACCATCGACGCGGGTGCCCGCTGTGCTCCCGTGTCGACAGGCGGAGCCAAGTTGGGCGTGGGTTGAAACTCCATGGACTCCATCGATTCCGGGAAGTGGTGCGTGGGAATCGGAGTTCCCGTCGGGTGCAGATCCGGGTAGATGGTCATCATGTTGGGGCAGACGCACATGTCGGGACAGTCGCACCACGAGCCGGGGCGGGCTGTCATGCCGGTGATATCGAACATCTGCGCCACATCGGCCAGACACCAGCTCATCCGTTCGGTCTCCGCATACTTGATCCAATCGATCTCCTGCTCGTCATTCGAATAGATCACCTGAGGCGTCAGGATGATCAACAGTTCGCTGCGTCGTTCGGTCTTGGTCCGGAACGCGAACATGGGTCCGACGACGGGCAGATCGGACAGCCAGGGGATTCCTTTGCGGATATCCGCTTTGGTCGTTTCGATCAAACCGGCGAAGACCACGGTCTGGCCGTCGCGGGCGCTGACGGTCGTGCTGGCGACGATCTCGTCGATGTTCGGCTGGAAGAAAGTGCCCCCGTCCACTCCTCCTGTGGGAAGGTTGACCCCCTCGGTTTCGCTGAGCGATGATTTCGTGGCGTCGATCTCCATCACGACGAATCCTTCGGGCGTCACGCGCGGTGTCACGCCCAGGATGATGCCCGTGTCGACATCGATCACATCCTGTTGAGACACGTTGACGCCGATCGATGTCCCTGCCAAACGCGAGACTCGGGCACCCACGTTGATCGATGCCGGCTGGCTATCCAGCGTGGTGATGGTCGGTCGGCTGAGGATCTGCAGGCGGCCCTGCTCTTGCAACGCGCGGATCAGCACGGACACGGAATGGCTGCTGGCCGAAAGTACCAGACCGCCGTAGCCTTGCTGGCCGCTGATGCGTCCCATGCCAAACGAGCTCAGGCCCTGGCCCAGCACGGTACTGCCCGCCGGTCCGGTGGCTCCCAAAGGCAGGTTATTGAAGTTATAGCCTACCGGGTTGCCAGCGGCTGTCTGACGATCGAACAGCAACCCGTCCTGCAT
>REEF01000050.1 GCA_007695205.1 Planctomycetaceae bacterium | reverse complement strand
TGCGACCTGTACAAGCTCCTCACGTCACTGGACACGAAGCCGAAAGGAGCCGGCAGGATCGGCTGGAACTTCGAGAAATTCCTGATCGACCGCAACGGGATGGTCGTCGCTCGGTTTGGGGCCAGTACGAAGCCGGATGACCCGGCGGTGGTGGCGATTATCGAGCGGGAACTGGCGAGAACGGCTGGCGTGGAGGGGTAGAACGGGTGTTTGCTGCCGTCTTGTGAGGCCGGAAGGACGTTCGTAAATGGTTGACGTAGGGCCGCCGGTCGCTCCGGCGGCCGCCGATCAGCCCCCCCAACGATAAGAATGGCCCGGTGGCATGCAATACCCTCCGGCCTTCGGGCGATTGTCGTAGACGGCAACGGCTGCGTAGCCATGTTCCCAGATGACAACGACCGTGTTGGGCCGGCGTCTGAAGCCGATTCCGTGCGACCGTGCCATACGTTGCATGGTCGAATTCACCCGCCAGGACGCGGCGATTTCCCAGACGATGTTTTTTGCTTCGTATCGTGTCAGCTCGGGCGCTGCAAGCCGAGGAAGTGGTAGATGTCCGAATAGCGACGACCGACGGGCCAAGTGGTGCAGAACCAGACCAAGCAGACTCGGATGCCACCAATCCGTGCCATTATCTGTCACTGCGAGCAAAGGATGAGCCGCAGCCCGGCCGTCGCACAAGCACTGGCCGAAGCATTGCTCGCACCCCGACCCGACCAGCCATCCCCCGCGGTCATCGTTGCCGGCCAGTTCACCGTCATCGAGCCAGCCGCTGTTCTGGTGGCTGCCCGGCGCATTGGCTGCGATCTCCTCGTGTCCAGCGGCCCGGATCCCTTCAGGTTTCGTTCCACCATGGCATCGATCACTGGGAGGCAGCGAAGAGGGCCCGGCGAATCGGCGTGAACCAAGCGGTCGTCGTCCCAGGGCGTGCGTAACGTTACGGACGCTAATGGGATGAGCAGGTTGTCTTGGCGGCGAAACAGACGGCAGGCAAGAACCTGGGGCGTTGTAGGCCGTGACTGGCGGTTTTGGTTGCGGTGGCTGGGGTGTGTGATTGTGCGGCACTAGGGGTGGCAGGGTTCCGGTCGGCAGCCTCGGTCCTCTTGGAAAATCTCTCGGCCTGCAACCGTCCATCCTTCGAGCACTGCACGATCTGATCCGTCATAGGCTATTTTGCCTTCTTGAATTCACCGATTCGTGCGTGCCGTTGGTCATCATATGAGTCAGCACAGTGGGAAACAAGACGACAGCGTTTGCAGCGAAAATGAAAATCATGGAACGCATGCCGATCGGTTGGACTACCGGGCAAGTGCCATTTGCCACCGCAAACAGGACATGGTCGCACCGCCTCGCCATCGTTCCGACCCCAGTAACGATACATGAAATAGAATGTTGGTGTCTTCGTGGCGCGTTCGATGTTGGCGCAAAGTTCACGACCGGTCACTGATAAATCGCTTGTGGGATCGGCTAGTTGTTTGTACGCGGGGATTTCAAGCGCCGCGGAACCCAACCAGATTTTGTCGTGATAGTTGTACGAGCGAGACCAAAAGTAGATATCCTCGCGGCTTTGTTGCGCAAGCGGAAGCAGATAAAGCGGGATCGGGCTACCAGTGTCGCCACAGCAGATCGGCGATACGTCATCAAACGCATGCGTGAAGAGATAGAAGGAAGTTGACCGATTCCATGATGGGAATCGCTTGGGGACGTCATCATCGAGGATTTCGTACTTTGGCGGTTGCCCAAACCTTTCCACGACGGAATCGAGCGCCGATTTGGCCCATTCAGAATGGTGCCGTCCGGCGAGGGCATCAGGTCGGGCGACATGCGTGTAGGCCACGAGAGCCGCATCGCACCAAGCGAACAGATATTCGCCGTAGATCTGGCCGTTCTTGAGCAGCGCAGCGAGATACCACTCGGCAGCGTCTTTCAACGCGTCGCGCTCGCGCGGTTTACCACCGCCGGGACCAAATGTGAGTCGAGCAAGAAACATTGCATATCAGGTCGTGAAGCGAGTTGCAAAATAACGACGCGGGTCACGCGAGCGGCGCGAGTGACCCAACCATCATCCCACACGCGAACGTCGCCTCGCGTGCACCCGTTTGTTATGTACTTCGGCGGTTCAGGGCGAGGACCAAAGGGTTACGCGGTTTCCCAGCACTCGTCGGGCCTGTCTTCATCACGTTGAATCTTTGCTTTCCATCCCGGCTCACGGCCGTAGTCTTTGTACTGCAGTCATCCGGGGCGCCAGTCAGGGAACATTTCAATCAAGATCTGAAGGATATCAGTTGCATCATCTTTGTCGTGAATGCCGCAGACTTCGATGCCGTAGCAGTCGTGAATCGGATCGACGCTCGAATAGTGGCTGAGCCAATCGAATCCACGATAAGACAATTCTTCAATCACATCAGTCCGTGTTTCAAACAACCCAGGGGCAAAGCGAAACGAATCGCGTTGATCGCCTTCTGTGTTTGTCCGACTACCAGATCGTCTTCGATTTCCGGGATGATTGGCTACGCAGTCCTTGGAAACTGACCGACAACGCGCTGACGGAGCCGTTGCGAGAAGCTGTTTGAGTGCAGAAAGGAATCGAGTGATCAGGTTCATGGTCACTCCAGTACATAACTTCTAACCCCACCGCCCATACGACCGCCGGCGCCTTGGCCTAGCGGGCATATTGGCGGCCTAAAACGCTTCAACGATCCCTGATTGTATCCCACGTAAACTCGAACGTGCAAGCGTTTTCCGACGATTTTCCCACGTTTTGGTGGCGTACGTTATGCCATCTGCATCAGACGCTGGGACCCCACCTTTCGTGTCGCCTCATGCCGGGGTCTGGTTTTTGGTCGCCATCCGGCCCGCGGATCCCCACCGGCGTCGCGGATCGTCATTCGCGGTTCGCGGCCGGCA
>REEF01000051.1 GCA_007695205.1 Planctomycetaceae bacterium | reverse complement strand
CGCCGACCGAAGGTCTCCCGCGATATTGGAGACCTTCGGTCGCCGGGGTGGCTCGATCAGAGACCGGCCACAGCGCTGTGGGTAGATCATTTTCTGCAAGTTGCCTAACGCCACCTGGGAGACCCTTGGGGCTGCCACCTCGCGGAAGAAAACTCGCCGCATCCGCCGGTTACCACGGGTTGGAACCACAGACACGCTCGTTGGGCTACTTGACATCCCTTGCGGTTGAATCTACGGTTCGAGCTTTGCGGGGAGATCCGCCCGCACAAACGCGGGAATGTATCCAGCATTTTTTCAAGGAGATCGGTGCCGTGAGTTGGACATTGTATTTGCAGTTGAGCGCGATGATGTTCCTGCAGTTTGCGATTTGGGGGGCCTGGATGCCAGTGCTTGCCCCCCGCTTGCTGGGTCCCTTGAAGATGACCGGCAAGCAGACGGGGTGGATCTTCGCCACGGTGCCGCTGGCTTGCATTTTCGCTCCACTGCTCGCCGGACAGATCGCGGACCGATATCTCAATACGGAATGGGTCTTGGCCGGTGCTCATCTGCTGGGTGCCGTCTTGTTGTTTGTCGCCGCAAAACAAGAGCGTTTTGTGCCGATGTTCATCACGATGTTGCTGTACGCGTGCTGTTACGCGGCGGCCCTGCCGTTGGTCAACTCGCTGATGTTCTTCCAATTGGGCCAAGTCGTGGCGCCCGAGGCGATTCCGGTCGAATCGGGGAAGATCTTCATCATGGCCCCGATCGGTTGGGCCTTGGTCGGCTATTTCCTGACGGGATGGCGGCAGACGAGGAAGATCGGCGGCGGCGGTCCGGATGGATTCGTGCTGGCCGCCGTCCTGTCGGTCGCGATGGTCGGGGTCTGCCTGTTGCTCCCGTCCACGCCGCCAGCACCGGCCGTCGCTGATCAGAGTACGGCGTTCAGCGAGATGCCCATTTTCAAGGCGCTGGCCCTGCTGCAGAACTTCGATTTCCTGGCCTTCGTCGTCCTCTCCATGGTCATCGCCGGGATGATGCAGTTCTACTTCATGGGCACCGGCCCGTTCATGCAGGACATCGGGATCTCCGGCAGCAATGTGTCCGGGCTGATGGGGATCGCCCAGGCGGCTCAAGCCATCGCGACCCTCTTTGCCCTCGGCCCGTTGACCGACGCCATCGGCTTCAAGTGGACGCTGGTGGTCGGAGCAGCGTGTTGGTTGCTGCTGTACGTCTTTTACGTTTATTATCCGAAGCCAATCCTGGTGATCATCGCCCAGGCCCTTCATGGGATCGCCTACGTGACGTTCTTGATCGCCGGACAGATCTTCGCCGGTCAATTCGCACCGCCTGCAATCGGTGGATCGGTCCAGGCCTTGATCTTCACGGCGACGACCGGGATCGGTCTGTTCCTGGGGACGCAGTTGGCGGGAATCGTCATCGATCGCAATACGGTCGAAGGCCGCCTGCAATGGAAGCCGCTGTGGAGCGTGCCGATGTGGATCATGGCTGTCAGCGTGCTAGCGTTGATCGTCGCCTTTCAGGGGCACCTGCCGGCACGGTAAGGCCATGCGTTGATGGGAGTTCCCGCTGACCATGCCCAAGGCAGCCAATCCGTTTTCCGTAAACATCGATCCCGATGGGGAAGGACTGCTGCGGTGCCTGCGCCGTGAGGGGACACCGCAGCGAGTGCATGCGATCGAGCTGTTGATCGACGAAGAGATCAAAGCGACGATCGCCGATCGGTACGGGCTGATGGAGGATGTGTCCCCGGACCAGGAACACTACCTGCTGCAGCGGGAGATACGCGTCCAGCGATTTTTGGGCTACGACTACGTGCGCTGGGGCGTCGACGATGTCGGGATCAGGATCGATCGGTTGACCGCTGATGATACGGCCACCCTGGCACGTACGGGGGGCCGATCGTTCGTCAACGAACATCGGGGCCCCATCACCACATGGGAAGAATTCCATGCCTATCCCTGGCCGAACCCCCAGAAGATCACCGTCCGGCAACTCGAGTGGCTGCAAGCGAATCTTCCCCCCGATATGTGTATCATCGGCAGCCGCGGATTCGCTCACTTCGCCGAGTACCTGACATGGTTGATGGGGTACGAAACCTTGTGCTTCGCATTGTACGATCAACGCGATCTGGTCGCCGCCATCAGCCAGCGGCTGATCGATCTGTACCAGGTTGTGGTGCAACAGATGCTGCAGTTCGACCGGGTCAAGATCATCTGGGGCTCGGACGATATGGGATTCCGCAGCGGTACGTTGATCAGCCCCAACGATCTGCGCGAATTCGTGCTGCCCGGCCACCGGGCCATGGCGGACGCTTCCCACCAGGCGGGCCGCTTGTACCTGCTGCATAGCTGCGGCAAATTGGACGCCATCATGGATGATCTGCTGGACGATGTAGGCATCGACGGACTGCATTCGTTTGAAGACACGATCAAGACCGTCCAGGAGACCAAGGCGAAGTACGGGCACCGCATCGCCGTGCTGGGCGGCATCGACGTCGACTTCCTGTGCCGTTCGGACCAATCCGCCGTTCGCCGCCGCACGCGCGAGACCCTCGAGTGCTGCCAAGGGGGCGGCGGTTATTGTCTGGGCACCGGAAACAGCGTCGCCAACTACGTCCCCCTGGACAACTACCTGGCCATGTTGGACGAAGCCCGCCGATTCTGCTGACCAGATTCCCATCGATCACATGGGCCTCGTTCACGAAGCCCCCCCATTAAACCTGCAGGTCGAACTCGCACTTGAGAACGGTCGCCATATTGTTCCTTGAGGCGGTTGATGATTTGCGCGTGCGTCGCCTGATCCTGCAAGGCCAACAAGCGGCCAGTCTGGCTGGCTACATTCAACCAACGTTGTCCAGGCCCGCGTCGGTGACGGTGACGGTGATCGTGGCCGTGCCGTGCTGGTCCGGGGCGG
>REEF01000052.1 GCA_007695205.1 Planctomycetaceae bacterium | reverse complement strand
GCACACTCCGTGTGCCGTCCGCAGGTTACGGCACACGGAGTGTGCCTACTACTTTCGCAGTTCCCAGCTTTGGAATTCGGCCGGGGTTCCTCGGGTGGTCAGGCCGAGGTGGCCGGGGCGCGCGTTGTTGGCTTCGGAAACGTAGATGTCGGGCGAGGCGACCAGCACGGTGGTTCCGTCGGCGGCCAGCACGCGAAACGCCACGCGGTCGCTGGTCACAATGCCTTCCAAAACGTACGCCTGGCCAGGCTCGATGGGGCTCTGCCCATCTTCCCACAGCGTGCCGCCTTGAAGCGTCTCCAGACGCGCCTGGCCGGCGGATACCAGTCCGACGAATCCTTCCTTTCGATCGCGATCGGCTTGAAAGACAAGGCCTGCGGTGGTTCGATCGTCCAGCCGCAATCGGCAGCGCCACGTGCCTTGGCTGCCTTGGATGCCCGGCTGCAGGGCCAGGGCGTGGGGCGAGTCGCTTTCCTGGCGCAGACGCGTGCGGTCGGCGTCGGCCCATCGCCACTGGCCGTCCAACGCTTGCCAGCCGTTCCCGAGATCGACCAGGTCCTTGGCTGCCGGTGGCTTGACGGTCGGATCGGTGCGAGTCGTCTCGGAGAATCCCCAGAACTCGGCGCGGCCGCTCCAGACGTGAAAACCCAAGCAGCCTTCCCTGGCGGCGTGCTGGTCACCGACGTCGATCCATGACGAATCGGCGATCGCCGTGGTCCCATCGGCTTGGAACAGTTGGACGCGAGCCTGGCCGGGCCGCGTCTCGCCACGGAGCACGTATTCGGTGTCGTAGTGCCAACGGTCATTGCCGCTGGACCAACGAGCCTGCGCGTCGGGCTGGTATTGGTACAGCATCAGCGATCCGGCGCCGTACTTGCCGCCCAACCAGGCGAGAAACCCCTGCGTTCGCTCGGGGTTGGTCTGGAACAGGATTCCGGCGCCTTGGGTCCCCGGATCGACTCGCAGCCGGCACTCCCATCGCCGGTGGCTGCCGCGGATGCCGCGGTGAAAGGCCCAGGTCCGTTCGACGTCCGCGTACTGCCGGAGCCGCTCGTGACGGCTGGTCGTCCACATCCAGTTGCCCGGTCCGACGACCAGCCAAGGTGATTCGTCATCGGCGACCAGACGGCGTTGGTTGGGCGGATCGTCCACGATCGGACTGAGCGGCCGATCGGCACGTTGCGGCGCGAAGAACCTGGCCGACCCGTCGCGGGCGAACAGCCCGAGTTCCCAGGCTGCGGCGTCGAGTGTCTCCAGCGGAATCCACGGGCTTTGGGACACGAGCGTCTTCCGATCGCCCTCGAACATCTGGACTCGAGCTTGTTCGTGCTCGAAGACCAGTTCCACAACGTAGAAATGATACGGCTGCCAGGGAGCGTACTTGTCGTGCCAAACGACAGCTCCATCAGCCCCGGTGACCAGGAACCCGCCGACCGGCGAATACTGGCCGATCAGGGCGCGCAGCCCCCGAGCCTGGTCGCGGCCGTCGCGGACCCACAACCCGGCTTCTTCCGTCCCCTGCGCCAGCTTCACGTACGCTCGCCAGACATTGCCCTCGTCATGCCAGCGGCGAAACACGGCCGCCTGGCCCTCGGTCTGGCGCTGGTGGAAGATCGGCGCGATCTCGCGGGCAAGACGCCAGTCGCCGCTGACGACGGTCCAATCACTGCCGAGTTCCTCGGCGGTTGTGTGGCTCCACCAACAACAGCACAAGACCACCGCGATCGAGATGGCACGGACAATCATCGGTCCCCTCCTTTTTCATGCGGATGCCGGATCAAAGCAGGGCACCTTCAACTGCTCGCCACCTCGCCGCGCGGATTCGTTCGCGACGATCCCCGGTACGGTCATGGCCAGCGATTCGTAGATATCGATGGCGGGCTGGCGATCCTGGACCAAGGCGGCGATGAACTCGTGGGTTAAAAACGGGTGCGATCCGCCGTGTCCGCCACCCACTCGCATCGGCTCGGGTAACAGAGGCGTATAATCCGGCTCGCTACGGATTTCCGGATGGCCTTGACGCTGCAAGACAAAAGGCTGGCCCGAACGGCTGCTCATGTACAACGAGGCGAACTGGCCCAGCCATTGAGCCCGCTCGCCCGCCGCGTGCAGGTGCCAGCAGACATTGCAGCGAGAGATGTTGCCCCGATCCGTCTTGAACAGCCCCACCATGTTATTGAACGGGTTGTCGTACGCGTTGTCCCGGTAAGCCTCGTGATCGGGCCCCCATCCCAAAGCGGACACGTGCGTGTACCGTTCGCGAGTCACTCCCACGTGGAAACCCGACGAATGCGTCACGTACAGCATGGGCGGAAAGGCGTATCGCCAGGTACGTTCGCCCTGGTACCACCACAGCGAACTCGTCCCGATCTCTTTCGACGCGTGGTGATAGTATTCGACTTCGCTGTACAAGAAATCGCCGAAAACACCGTCCGCCCACAACTCCCGTGCGAAAATCGTGGGCGTGCGGTAGTAGCTGGTCTCGGCCATCATGTACTTCAAGCCCGTCTGCTCCGCCGTCTCCTTCAGCAAAGCCGCCTCGTCCAACGTCAAACAGGCGGGCACCGCCACCATCGCGTGCTTGTCATGCTTCAGGCATTCGATGGTATGCCGCGCGTGGTCCGGCGCGCCCGTGAATACCGCCACCGCGTCGATCTGCGGATCGAGCACCAGTTGCTCGAGCGACTCGTACGCCTTTTCGCACTGGTAGACCCGCTGCAGATGAGCTCGCCGGTCGGTCCGCAGATCGCTGACGGCCTGGACGATGCAGTTCGGATCCAGATGCCACTGAAACGAAGCCCCAAAGCCGCCTCCCACCACGCCGATCCGGATCTTCCGATCCGAACCCAGGTCGGCTCGCGCGGGAACCCCTGCCCCGAGCAAACCGGCCAGCGATGCCGAGCTGGCGACCGC
>REEF01001040.1 GCA_007695205.1 Planctomycetaceae bacterium | reverse complement strand
TAACGAAATATATTCCAGGGAAGACCTTCTTGTCAATTGCCGGGCGACGGAGACCGGTGCCGTGTGGAGGTCCGGGCCGCGGGCCGCTGGAACAGACCGTGATTCCCGGTTGGATGGTGCCCGATATCAGTCTTCCTTGGGACCCTTTGAATCTCCACAGGGAGCGTAAGCTGAGAGGGCAGCAAGTGTATATTTCGGGTGCAACTAGTTTGCCGGCGCCGAATGCCGAACAACGGATGCAGACGTTGCGTAGTACACTTAGCCCCCAAAATTCCGCTTCAAGAGTCAGTTCTCTCCGGACAACAGAACCGTGGCTGCCTTGGGTGATTCCGAACTGACTCTACGTGAGGGCAAGCAGTTGCCGTTGTTCGTTCACCGAGTTGAAGCCGGACAAGATCGTCCCGGGCGAATCCACCCAGATTTCGCTGGTAGGAGCTTTCACTACCGACGGTGACGAGTAGCGCCAAACGGCTCAGATCGTTACCAATGATCCGCGTCAACCTACGCTTACCGCGATGGCCCAAGGAACTGTCACCGATTTGGTGAAGCTGGAACCGCGCGAATTGGTTTTGAGCAATGTCACGGTCGGTGAAGGCGCGCAGGTCGGATTCTGTAAAGTAGGTCGGGAACGACTTTTACGAAAGACCGAACCGTGAAAGTTAGAAATCCAGCGGGGATTGGCACCACGCTCATGTTTTGTGCCGTGATCGGCGCGTGGCTGATCAGTGGTTGCAGTGGCCCCGCTCAAACTGGATTCGAAGAAGGGGATGCTGCTGTGCAAGTGGCTCGGCCGGACCTATCACCTCCGGACGAGCAGCGGCTGGCGGCGACGTCCGATCTTCCGACTGCGACCGTGGCGGAGGAAGAAGCCCGGGTCGCAGTGGCGCCAGCCGCCGACCCTTCGTATCGGGAGCCGTTGTTTGTCGATTGGCCTGATCCCGAATTGGTCCTGTTCATCACCGGCCAGCAGCACGGATGGATCGAGCCGTGTGGTTGCTCGGGGCTGGACAACCAGAAAGGCGGTTTGGCGCGGCGTTTCACGTTGACTCGCGAGTTGGCCGACCGGGGATGGCCGGTGGTGCCGGTCGACGTGGGCAACCAGGTCCGGCGGTTCGGGCCTCAGGCGGACATCAAGTTCCAGATGACCATCGCCGGGCTCCAGCAGATGGGTTACCAGGCGATTGGATTTGGTCCGGACGACCTGCGGTTGTCGGTGGGTGGTTTGGTGGCTTTGACGGTTGGTGAGGGCACCGATCGTTCGCCTTTTGTTTGTGCCAATACGGCCGTGATCGATCCTTCGTTGACGCCGCGTTTTCAGATCATCCTTTCCCGTAAAATACTCATGGTAGTGGTGCCGGTGCAGTATTTCGCGGGCCGTCTGCGTGTGAAGAAACTCCAGGAAGGCCCGCGCCGCAGTGTTCCGGCGGGCGTGGGCGAGAACGCCCAGCTTCACAGGCACCGGCAGATTGCGATCTTCCGGAATGCTCACCACTTCGGTAGATGCGTAGCGGCGCGCCACGACGTCCCACAGCATTGCCGCATCGGCGCGTCCTAACTCGACGGCGCTGCCCAGTTCATGGCCCGTAGTTCCCCTGAAGACGACGTTCGGTTCGATGTCGTCAGGCGTCAGCCCGTGGTTCTCCAGCAACGGCGCCATCACTCGCCCAAGGGCGCGTAGGCGGCAGCCCCGTGCGCGAGAGGCCGGAGCGGGCATGGCGACCCGCAAGCCCGGCCTGGCAAGATCGGCAAGCGAACCGATTTCCCGGGGATTGCCCGCCCGGACCAGAATCGCAGGCACCAACCAAGCGACCACCTCGACCCGGTCGACCAGACCAGCCGCCTTCGCCCGTTCCACGTAGGACGGTTCGCCGGGCAGAAAGAGGTCGGCCGCGTCCGGGGCCGCCGCCAACTGCTCCATCATCCGGTCCGACGCACCATAGATGGCTTCCACGTTTATGTTCTCTTGACGCTGGAAGACGGCGATCAGCTCCTCCATGGGCGCCGCCATGCTCGTTCCACAGACCAGCCGCACGGGTTCGTCTTCCGCCGACTCCACAGTCTCCTGCCATACGAGCCAGCCCGCGACGGCAACCACCGCCAATGCACACGCCGCGCCAAGGAGCGTCGAGCAAGCAACAAGACTCTTCGAGGGCATGGCCGAGCGCCTTTCCCAACTTTCCCAAAGGAGGTCACTTCAGAACGATTCGTAACTTCCACCCCGTTCTCATCTGTCCAACATCATATACGGTCGCCTCGGGAGGGTCCAGCATGCAGACCGGGAAGAATAAGCAACGTAGGCACCGCAGCGCGGCAGTCGCCGGGGTCAGGCCTTGTGTTTGGTGTTCAGGCCGAGTCGTGCTCGATTTCTCGCACTGTAATCCGGGCGATGAAGACGGTGACGAACTCCAGCGGGTGCCGTTGAAAGACGATGCCGTAGGACTCCAGGACCATGCAACGAATCGAAAGAATACACGCCTGCATACTGCCCATCGTCGAACGGCAGACGGAGTCCGTCCGCCTGTAGGAACCTGATTCGCTGGTAGGTGGCTACGCCGCTGCCAGAGCCCGTTGCCGCGCCTCATCCAGGGCTTGTAGGTTGATGTCCACGGCATCGAACATCAGACCGTGCCTTGCCAAGACGATCGCCATCGAGCCCAGTCCTGCACCCACGTCCAGCACGCATTCGCCGCGCGAAACTCCGCCCAGTTGCACCAACGTCTCACGGGCCGCGGCGACGTCAAACCCGTACTCTTCCCGCAGGATTGTTGCATTGTTGCGGACCATCCGAACTGCCCTTCGTATGTCAATGATCTGCGGATGTAAGGCTGCTTGGGACCCAAGTCGGGAAGCGGTCGGGGGGAGATTTTGGGGGAACCGGCTTAGAAAAGGGGCGAGCGTTACCCCAAAACCCACCCCCCCCCC
>REEF01000053.1 GCA_007695205.1 Planctomycetaceae bacterium | reverse complement strand
GATCAACGTCGGCAAGCACGACCGCAGGTCGAAGCTTGCTTGCTGACAAATCAGACGGAATTTCAATCTTAATTTCAGACTTCCTGATCTCGACAGGGGATTTGGGGTGTTTCTCGGAAAATGACTTGGCACATTTTGTCGCGTGACAGACAGAAGGGCATGGCGGATTCTTTGGGGTGAAGAACGAATCCCGCAAGGGATCGAAACCCAAAGAGGTTCCGCCATGCCGCAGTTACTATTGCAGGGATTCCCGGACGGAGCAATCCGAATCGGTTCGACGCTCAGCGTGCTTAAGAAGGAAGGCACGGTCACCTATTTCGTCGGTCCGGACAACTTCTTTTCGCACCCCGAGTCGGACAGCGGCGCGCAACGTTTTGCGCTCGCCACGCTCGTCGCCAACGGGCACGTGCGGCCCATCGAGGTGGAAAGTTCCTGCCTGGGAATTCCCCACCGGACGCTGATGAACTGGACCGGGCAGTTGGCGGCGCGGGGGCCGGGTTCGTTCTTCGCGCCCCGCGGTCGTCGTGGTCGGACGGTTATGACGCGGGAGAAGGCCACCGAATGTGCCCGGTTTCTGGATGAAGGGGCGACGATCGCAGCGGCGGCACGCCTGGCGGATGTGGGAGACTCCACGTTGCGCAAGGCGCTCAAAGCCGGGCGTGTGCTTCGGGCCGGGGGGCTTGGACCCGTTGTGGACTCTGGCGGGGCGGAGGCGACGAGCAAGTCGGCGCGGGGCCAGGCGGATGCGCGGGCCGCGCAAGGGATGGGCACGGCCTGCACCCGAGCCGACGAGCGCATGGCGGCGGCGCTGGGCTTGATCAAGAGTGCGACCACGCGTTTCGAGCGTTGCTTGGATGTGGCGCTCGGCGGCGTTCTTTCCGGTCTGCCCGCGTTATGTTCCAACGGCTTGTTGAGCGGACTGCGACGGCATCTCTCGCTGCCCGACGGGTATTACAGTGCCCTGCACATCCTGACACTGTTGGGGTTCATGGCCTTGGCGCGGATCCGCCGACCTGAAGGGTTGCGGCACGTATCACCCGGCGAACTGGGCAAGACAGTCGGTCTGGATCGGGTGCCGGAGGCGCGCACGCTGCGCGAGAAGATCGCGACGATGGCCGAGGAAGGTGCGCCGCGCGAGTGGATGCAAGAACTCTCGCGCCAGTGGATGGAAGCCGATCCCCAGGAAGCCGGCTATCTGTATGTGGACGGCCATGTACGCGTCTACCACGGCACGGGCGCGTTGTTGCCCCGACGGTATGTCTCGCGCCAGAAGCTCTGCTTGCGGGGCACGACGGATTACTGGGTCAACGACGCCTTGGGGCGTCCGTTCTTCGTGGTCTCCCAAACCCTTACCGATGGGTTGGCCGTTACGCTGCTCGATCAGATCGTCCCCGAACTGCTCACCAGCGTTCCCGACCAACCGTCCGAAGCGCAGTTGGCCGCCGACCCACTGTTGCATCGTTTTGTGGTGATCTTCGATCGTGAAGGCTCAGGCCACCGCTTGCTGTCCACGCTCTGGAAACAGCGGATTGGGGCCATCACCTACCGCAAGGCGGTCAAGGATCTGTGGCCTACCGAGGAGTTCTGTGAGGTCGAAGTGCCGGTGCCCGGCGGGGGCGCCACGCGCATGCAGTTGGCGACTCGCCAAACGATGCTCATGGCCGGTCTCGCTTCGCTTCCGGTCCTGGAGGTCAGGCGGTTGACCCAAACCGGCCATCAAACGGCCATCATCACCACCGCCCAGCGCCTGAAAAGCCCCGCGGTGGCGGGGCGAATGTTCTCGCGGTGGTGCCAGGAAAACTTTTTCGGATATATGATGGAACACTATGATATGGATGGGCTTGTGCAATATGGCAGTGAGAAGATTCCTGGCACAACACAGGTCATCAACCCGGCGTGGCGCGCCCTCGACAAGGCCGTCAGGGGAACGCTCGGGCGCATTCGCAAACTGCACGCCGAACTCGGCGCGCAGATACTCCGTAGTGAGGGCTGCGACATCGAACAACGGGCCGAACGGCTCCACGATATTCAACGGTTGGAGGCGGATGCCGCGGAACTGCGCCTGCAAAGGCGCCAGACACCGAGAAAAGTGACCCTTGACGAACTACCCGAAAGCGAACGCCCGCGCCAGCTGCGCCCCTTGGGGAAAATGTTCACCGACACCGTCAAAATGATCGCCTACCGAGCTGAAACCGCATTGGTTGGACTGCTGCGCCCCCACTTGGCCAAGGAGGAAGAGGCCCGCGCCTTGATCCGCGAACTCTTCGTCTCATCCGCGGATCTCGAACCCGACGAGAAGGAAAACACCCTGACCATCCGCATTCATCGCATGGCCTGTCCTGCTCACGACAAGGCCATCGCCGCTCTGCTCGCCGATCTCACCCAGACCGCCTTCCGCCATCCCGAAACCGGCATGCGCTTGATCTATCAACTCGCTTGATCAATGCTCACGTACTCCGCCACGCTTGTCCCCAAAGACGCGCTCAAACCTACGGACTCGGCAGGTCGAAAGGCCCACGCGCTGGCAGCCCCACATCGTGGTGCCCTTCCGAACGACGATTACGGGCGTACGGTGGACGATTCCGAAATCCCCTCGTCTTCCGTAATCGTCGCCGTCGTCGTGCACCGATCCGAATCCTCAAAAAGTGCCATCTTATTTTCCGACGAGATCAGGAAGTCTGAACTTCACGCCAGCAGTCGGGAAACCGGTGCACGACTACGGCGACGACTACGGATTACGAGGTGAGAATCATCCAATCGTCCACCGTGGTCGTCGCCGTAGTCGTCAACCGATTGTATGCCGCGATGTTACACCCCGCATCGTCCGGGCACCCCCGGGGCCAAAGCTAACCTGTAACTTCATTCCCGAAGCGAACGTCCAACATCGAACAGTCAACGCCCAACATCGAAGTGAGCGACAAC
>REEF01000090.1 GCA_007695205.1 Planctomycetaceae bacterium | reverse complement strand
CCAGGCTTCGCGGAACAACTCGGCCACCGACCGCTGCTCGTTGTGCAGCACGCGCAGCGTCGGGACGTAGGCGACGCGTGCCCCAGTCTGCAGCACCGCATGACTGAACGCAATGTCCTCGCCGTACCGGCGATGAGGAAACCCGCCCGCGCGGCGAGCCACCGCGGTCCGCACGGCCATGTTGCACGTGCGCGGATAGTACTTCATCGACATCCGCGCCTGCGGGTTCCTCGCACCGCCGCCGCCCAACGAACTGGACATCAGGAAGTTGACGCAGCGGCCGGACAGATGCTCCGCCCGCCGGAACTCGATGCACCCGCCGATCAAGCCGACCGCCTTGAATTCGAAGCCGGCGACGATCGCCTCCAACCAGTCCTCGGCAGGCTCGCAATCCGAGTCGGTAAAGCCCAAAAGTGGCGCTCGGGCCTCGGCAAGCCCCAGGTTCCGTGCCGCGCCGGGTCCACGGTTGGTCTGGGATAGATGCCGGACGTCCAGCCCCCAATCCTGCCGATACCGGCCGACCACCGCCGCCACGTCGTCGCGGGAGCCGTCATCGCAGACGAGGATTTCGAAGCATTCCTTCGCCAGCGTCTGCCGCGACAAGGCAGCCAACAATCGCTCCAACTGCGCCGCCCGGTTGTACACCGGTACGATCACCGACACCTTGGGCTCGACAACCGGCTCCGTTCTACTGGCAAGAGAAGTCATGGACCCTCCTCGGGACGGCTATGGTCTTCCCGGTTGGGGGAAACCCGGTTCACGGAAGGCACTGTCGGCCAGAGACCGCCCACGATCCGGTGCAGCGCCGCACCGCTCAACACCACTCCCAGGATCGAGCCGACCAGCAGACCGGCGGCTGCGCCGGGCAGACCGCCCAGTTGCAGCATCACGATCGTCGCCACGGCCGAGCCGACGCCGCTCCATATCGCGGCCCGTAGCCGCACGGCCAGTGCCTGCGCCGCGGCCAGCATCTCGCAAAAGAACCAGCTCAACGCAGTTCCCGTCATCCCCAACCAGATCAGCAGCAGCAGGCGTGCTGCGCCGGCGAACGCATCGCCGAAAACAAAACGCAACAACGGGCCGCCACACAACGAGATCCCGATGATCGCCAGGAAAGTCAGCAGGCACGCGCCGCCGAGCACCGTCCGGAGGATCTTGGCCGCAGCAGCGGGCTCGGACTGCACCAGCCCGGCCATGCGCCGGAAACAGGTGGCGGACAGGATCGCGCTGGTAGGCAACAGCGTCGAAGCCAGCATGTAACAGGCGGCATACACGCCGACTGCCTCCGCGTCGGACATCAAGGCTTTGGCCAACCATAAGTTTCCGGCCACCGCCAAGTGATTGATCAAGTTCGCGGCCGGCGCCAATTGCAGCCAGAATCCGGGGCCACCCACCGCGGTGGTGAACGCTGAATCGACACGCGGCCGCCAAAATCGCCGAAGATCCGACGCATTTCGGGCGAGAGAACCTTCAGCGGTTTGCCGGCCCGGTCGACGCCCTCGGCACTGATTCGCACCGGCCGTTGCAGCAGGCGGCTACCGGCCCGATACGGTCAGCATCGTGCTGAACGAGTATCTGCGCGAGTTCCACGCCAAGCTGACCGCCAAAGCCGAACATTTGCAAACCGTCGCCAACAGCGCCGCCGCTAGCACGGCCGACAAGGCAAAGGCTTTGAAGGAGATCGGCAAACTGAAGAAGGACTTGAAGGAACTGGAAGACTACGAACACAAGATCCTCTACCCCCTGGCCGCCCGCCAGTTGGAGATCGACCTGGATGACGGCGTCAAAGTCAACTACAACAAATTCGGCAAAGCATTGAAAAAGATAACGGGGTTAACCGAATGAACGGGACACGCACCCCACCCCCGCTCCCCACCGGTCCCCGTCGCTCCCCACCGGTCCCTGCACCCCACCGGTCCTGCACCGGTGGGAGCAAGGTTTGGAAACTACGCCGCAGCCCGTCCCCCATCTCAAAATGTTCCGTCCCGCTCCCCACCGGTCCCGCACCGGTGGAAGCGAGGTTTGGAAACTACAGGTGGAAGCGAGGTTTGGAAACTACAGGTGGGAGCGAGGTTTGGAAACCACCGTCCCAACCCCGGTTTTCCAACCACTCGCCAACATGTTAAGATCACACGACCTTTGACGTTACCACAGTCCAACGACAGGGCGAAATCCATGCCACCGATCTACACTGCCGAGAACACGAAGGCGGCTTACGAGCTGAACTGGGGCCTGACCGTTTTCTGGCGGGCGGCGCCGGTGCCCGACACTCAGTGGCTGACGGCGCTGCAGCCGGCCACGGAACCGGACGGGGTGCGGGTGCTCAAGCACCGCTTGACGACGGGCGACGCGAGTCAGTTTTTCGTCAGCACCAAGCCGCACGTGGCGCCCGAGGCGTTGCTCCGATCCGTCAAAGGCCGGTTGCAGCACGCCATCCGCGAGCAGGTGCCCAAGGCGTTTCAGCGAAATTACTGCCTGCGCGGGATTGGCGCCGCGACGCGCAGCGCGGTCGAGCAATACGTGGCCGATCAATTGGGCCATCATCGGATGGCGGACCCGAACGTCCAGCAGCGGCTGGCTCGGTTTCAGAAGTCGTATCCGGACGTGGATCTCTCTCTGCCGTCGTTCAGCGCGCACGGCGAGTATTGGTATAATCTGCACGTGGTGTTTGTGAGCGCCGAGCGTTGGATGGAGATCCGCGAGCGGGTGTTAGAATTGCGATTGGCGGCGATCGAGGCGACGGCTGCGAAGTGCGGGCATCGCTTGTCGCGCGCGGCGATTCTGCCCGACCACGTACACTTGACGCTGGGATGCGGGATCAGCGAGTCGCCGGAACAGGTTGCGCTGGGGTATATGAACGCTTGTGCAGCAGCGTGCGGGGGGAAGCCCGAGTGGATGTTCAGTTATTATTCGGGGACGATCGG
>REEF01000054.1 GCA_007695205.1 Planctomycetaceae bacterium | reverse complement strand
TGGGGTGGCGGAACAGTAGTTGTTCGGTGATCCGCCATAGACTGAGCAGGCCGCCCATCAGGATCAGGCAGAAGAAGAGGACCTGCGGGATCATCCAGCCCAGGCTAAAGATGGGTCGAGCTTGCTTCCAGATCGGATCCCAAAACAGGAGCAAGACCAGTGCCGCCCCGCACAGATAAGGACCAAAAGCGATATCGCGTCTTCGGGTCAAAATCCATTGTATCAAGCAGAAGATCACAGCCACAAAGGGCGCCATGAAGAAGATGATCAGCGACGGTTGCCAGCCAACGCAAGCGCCGATCATGGCCATCAGCGTCACGTCGCCGAAACCCATCGCCTCTTTGCCCAACGCTCCGCTGCCGATGATGCGGACGGCCCAGATCAACCCGCCTCCAAACGCCATTCCGACCAGCGCGGAAAGCAGCGATTCCCAGGAATCGTTGCCTAGCATCCAAACCGCTGCGATCAGCAGCGAGCAGACGGCCGTGACCGAGACGATCATTTTCCAGTAGGGGTAACGAAACATGCTGACCGTCAGATACCGTACGGCCTTGATCGGCCCGCGCCGCATGGTGGCTGTCTTGGGCCAGATGGCCAGCGCCCATCCCACCAGGCATCCCACGCCGATGGCCAGTCCCGCCGAATCGTTTAACCAGGTCGGCCATGCGTTCGGGGAACTCACCAAAAGCGGGCCGGTATGCTGACCACCCACGGGCACGGTGAGGACATCCGGCAAGGCTGTACTAGGAAACGCAGCGGCCAGTGCCAGCATCAGCAACGTGCCCGGCAGCGTGATCGCATCGGGGATCGTCTTTTCGTCCAGATCGATGAATGTGGCCACGATCATCAGGCTGATCAACCCGGTGTGGATAAGGTACTGGGCGACCAGAGTCGCGAGGTCCGGCTGGGGAACGTGGACCGGGTACAAGGCGGCTTGATCGACCTGCCACCAATACAACCAGGCAAAGCCTGCGCCCACGGCCAATTCCAGCAAGGCGGGGCGGATCCAGTAGCCGGCGCCGTGCAGCGTCGATTCGCGGCGTAGACCGAACCAGCCAAGCACCGGAATTCGATCCCAGCCGCGTCGTGGTGGTGCGGCGGGATGAGGTGCGGACCAAGGTCCGATCGGGCGCGGATTCCACGCCAATCGATAAATCCCCCGGTTCAATTGGCCGCCGATCAGGGCGCCAAGCAGGAAGATAGTCGAATACAGAAGGATCGTCACGCGGATACCCTGACGCGGTGATGCCGCCCTGCAAAAGAAACAACGCCCCATGCCTTGACGGTGGAATCAATACTTGGCTGCACCGATCACCCTTCTTAATTCCGTTCGCATCGCATCTTCGGGGGCCGATTGGCTTGTAAAATGTTCGAACTGCAAAGCCGCTTGCCGCACGAACATGTCGACACCGGTCACCACGCGGCAGTTCTGTTCCCGAGCGTGTTTGATCAGCAGGGTCTGTTCGGGGTTGTAAACCGTATCGATCACAATCGATCCTCGGCGGAGATGCGCACGATCGAAGGGAGTTTCATCCACATTGGGGTGCATGCCGATGGGCGTGGCATTAACGACGATATCCGGGTCGAACTTCAGACGATCGTACCACTGGATCGGGCGGCACTTAAATCGTTCGGCCAACTCGACCGCGCGATCGAACGTTCGTGCCGCGATCAATACATCCGCTTCACGCCGCCGCAGAGCGTACAAGATGGCTTTGGAAACGCCGCCACCACCCAAAACCAGTGCCGTCTTCCCCCAGAGACTCTGCCCTTCGTCCTGATGAGAAAACACCTGGTTCACCACATCGTTGAACGCTCGATAGTCGGTATTGAACCCCACGATCGAACGCTGGTCCATCAAGATGGTATTCGCACCACCGATTCCGCGGACAGCACCGTCTGCCTGGATCAGATAACGCAGGATTTCCTCTTTGTGGGGCACCGTCACACTCAACCCCTTGATATCCAGATCCTGCACCAGTTCCATGAACGAGATCAGATCGTCTTGCGGCACACGGAAGGGGATAAACACCTTATTCAAAGCCAGCTCGCGGAACGCCGTATTGTGCACGACGGATCCTAGATTCTGAGCAACCGGATCGGCGATCACTCCGTAGATATCCGTCTCGGCGTTGATTTGGTCGTAGCGGTACAGCTCGCGCATGGCCTTATACGACAATTGGCCGGGTGCCAGTTTCAACTCGTGCTGGAACGTTGCATAGGTAAAAGGAGCGCCGTACTTACCCCCTAAAATCCTTGTCGGTGTTCCGATTTCGCCCATGCAGATCCCGATCGTGGGGATTTTCGCATCGTGGACCAGTTGCAGCGTACGCAGGTTATCGATCGGCCGATGAGCCATCGTGGCGATTTTGACGATATCCGGGTCCAATCCGGACATTCGTTCGTGGATCTTCTCCAGATCATCTGGGGTTTCGCGAAAGTTGTGATAGCTGACGATTCGTTTGGTTTTTCCGTACCGAGGGATTTCGCCCGCAATATCGTCCTCCAGATCCACGTATTCGACGCCTTCGGCGATCGCGGTCCGCAGCACCAACCGACGCTCGTCCTCGCTGCCCATCCATTGACCTCCATCCGCCTCGCGACGGCAGGTGACGATACAAGGGCAGGGCCGATCGTCCAGCAACCGCTTGATGTTCAGCCGGCTGCGGATATAGTCGACCCGCAACTCGACCAGCTTGACTCCCTGTTCCGCCAAGTACTGATGCTCGGCGATCATATGCTTATGGCGACCTCGACCGATACAGACGCAAATCATGGCAAACCATTTCATTCGGAAGAATATCGTGGACAAACTCAGCTTCTAATGTAACCAGAACCGGCTGTTTTGCCAATTCGCATCGAAAAACGTTCGTGAGCGGTCCGAATCCCTATCGGCTCCGAAGACGATCCACTCGACGGCACCTT